>JAJFBI010000652.1 GCA_020697385.1 Microvirga sp.
GCCGAACAGGGAGTCGTTCCCGCCGTCGCCCAGGGCACCGACGCCGCCAGCTTATTCTTATTCCCCACTCTGAAGCTGGGGGCCAAATCGACCGACATCACAGCGGTTTTCCCGACGAGCACGGGTACAAGGCAGGCCAGCCCGCTACCCACCGGGCACAGTGAAGAGGCATTTCTGGGCGGTGTCCTAGTCGTGCCTCGGTCGAGCTTCATCGGCTTTACGGTCGACGAGCCTTTCAGCGAGGGGCGCGAGCGAATGACCACCCTCTTCACCAACGGCAAGCTTCCGGACGCGACCCGCATCGGGATAAACTGGACAGTCTCAAACCTCAACCGGCCATGGTTTGCCGGGAGTTCCGTCATTCCACACTCGGACACCTGCAACGGCAGCGCTTGGCGCAAGCTCATCATCGAAGGTCTTAAGCACGCTTCTGCCGGAGGCTGCTAATGGATTCGGCGCCGCCGCACGCTCCAAATACGAAGCCGTTCAGCGCCGCGCGCGGCTGCGTGAGCGTCGAAGCACCACCTCTGCCAGTTGAGGACGGCTGAACGCGATCGGCTCAATCGTTGGAATGCTTTCGGATCGCCCCTGAGCCGGGCGCTGCTTTATGAGAGGCGCAGACGCACCGGGGCATCCAGTCGGGGGCAACGCTGGCGTCTCGAGCTCGGTCATGCAGCGAACTGTGGCTTTCAGCGGTTCAGTGGTGCTCGCCATCAAGACAATTCGATTAAGGGGCCCAGTTCCTGCGGTACCAAGGAACATTGATCCCGCAGAGCCAGCGGCACGTCTACGATGGTTCAGGGAAGCTTCGGCGCTGGTCTGCGATTTTTCCTTCACCGCGATCGGCCTTGGCCTTGTAGGGGCGCACGGAATGGTGTTTTGAGGCGGACTCCAGGGCCTCCGCCATTCTTTGAGATGAACTCAACCCCAGCAGCCTCCAGAGCAGAGCGGAGGGCTGTCTCATTGGCCACCGTCAAAGAGGTCACCTCGTCGTGCGCCTCTGCCCGCCGAATCGTGGCGATACCGACCTGAGCGTTCTTGGCGAGTTCCTCGGCACTCCAACGCACCAGCGCGCGCCCAGCTCGAAGCTGCGCTCCACTGATACGTTCCAGATCATTTGATCGCATATTAACGGCCGAGTCTGTTGGTGATACAAAAACGATCACCACGCGGCGAAGAGGCCGAGATGAATGTCACGGGACAATCGCAGGACCGATCAACATACATCGGCGGCTCCGACGCGCGGACGATCATCGGCACCGACGAGAATGCCCTGATTCGGCTCTGGCGCGAAAAGCGCGGCGAGGTCGAGCCGGAAGATCTCTCGGGCAACCTTCTGGTCCAGTTTGGCTGCGCGACCGAAGAGCTCAATCGGCGCTGGTTCGAGCGCAAGACCGGACGGCAGCTCGGGCAGGTGCAGCGCTTCGTTCGTCATCAGAGGCTCGATTGGATGGGAGCTACCCTCGACGGGATCGTCGAGGCCGAGGCAGCGGTGTTCGAGGCAAAGTTCATGCTGCCCTGGAATTTCGATGAATCCGGCGCCGCCGACAAGCACATGGCGCAGCTCCAGCACAACATGCTGGTGACCGGCGCCAAGCGGGGCTACCTCTCGATCCTGACCGGCGGGGCCAAGTGGGTCTCGATCGAGGTCGAGGCGGATCCGGTCTACCAAACCGTGCTCCTGCAAGTCGAGCGCATATTCTGGCGCTGCGTGGTGACCGGCGAGCCGCCGCGGGTGTTTGGGGCTCAGCCGCCGAAGGCGAAGCTCCCGGTGGTGCGGGTCGTCGACATGTCGACCTCAAATGCCTGGGCCGAGTACGCCGCGATCTTCCTTCGCACGCGGGTCGCCCATGGCGCGCATGAGACCGCCAAGACCGAATTGAAGGCGCTTGTCCCTGAGGATGCAAAGGAGGCCTTCGGCCGTGGCGTTCGCGCCAAGCGCTCGAAGTCGGGGGCGGTCAGCTTCGATGTCTTGCCGAATGGTGGAGGAGAGCATGCGCTCGTGCAGTGACTCGATCGCCCAGCTCGCGTCCGCACTTGCCAAGGCACAGATCGAGCTTGTGAACCCGGCAAAGACCATGACCGGCGTCATCGATCGCTGGGGCAGCGGCAATGAGGGGCAGAGCTACCGATACGCGCCTCTCTCCGCCGGGCTCGAGATCGTCCGCAACACCCTGTGCAAGCATGAGCTCGCGGTCATTCAGACGACTGAACTTGATCAGGAGAGCGGGCTCGTCATGCTGACCACGACGCTTGCGCATGGATCGGGGGAGTGGGTCAGCGCCTCATGGCCAGTGTGCCGGGCGGCCGACATGACCAATCCGAAGCTCATGGGTGCTGCTCTCACCTATGCTCGTCGCTACGGGTTGTTCACGCTGGTTGGCATCGCCGGCGAGGACGACCTCGACGCCCCAGAGATCCCAGTAGCGCCCGACGGTGAGAGGCGGGAAACGTCAGAGGTTCGACCGAATGGCGGGGGGCGGGCCCATGGCAGTGAGCTCGAAAGCGTACTCGCCAGCCCGGCTCTGAACGCGCGTATAGCGGGGCAGAGCGCGGCCGCTCAAGTCGATCAGGCTAGGACCCGCCCGCGCAAGCAGCGGCGTGCGGTGGGGATCTCGCGCGGCACTCGGGCGCTGGCCGCCGGCTCTGTCGAGTTTGCGCTCAACGAGCTTGCGGCTATCGAGAGCTCGGATGCGCTGTTCCGGTGGGTGCTTGCGGTCCTCCCCTTCCGCAACTCGCTCTCGGAGAGCTCGCGCGCGGCGCTCGACGCCACATTCTTCGAGAAGGCCGACGACAGGCCGCTGACCGTAACGGTGCTGCGGCTCGCGAACCGCGGGCATGAGGAGCAGCTCATGCAGCGCAAGCGCTTCTTTCCGCGTCCCGAGCGGCGCACCATCCCAGGGCGCATCCGGGCCGCGATTATGCTGCGCCAGGAGGGTCGCTGCGCCGATTGCGGCACAAGGCTGATCCTTGGGTTCTTCGTCTACGACCACCGCCCGCCGCTCGCCCTTCGCGAGCCTAACGATGAGGTCAACGATCCCGAGCGCCTGGCCGCGATCTGCTGGACCTGCAACGAGCAGAAGACCCCGCGGGACCTCAAAGACATCGCGCGGGCAAAGCGCCTCGCCGACGCTCATCAGGACTTCCTGGAGCGGCAGCGCGACAAAATCCCCGGGCGACGAGTGCCGTCGCGCAAGGAGCGACTTGAAATAGACCGGGCCCTTGCGTGGGCAGCCTCGAGGAGGACGCGTGCCGGCCTCTGACCGAAACCACCATAGATGGAGGTGGCTATCGGTCGAGCCACGTGCTGAGTGCGTCAAACTC
>JAJFBI010000653.1 GCA_020697385.1 Microvirga sp.
AAAATGAAAAAAGGGGGGGAATGAGATGAAGGGTATGGTAGGATTCTGCCTGCCGGCGGCACTGCTGCTGGTGGGCCTGGGAGCTTGCGCGATGATTGGCCAAGCCGAGGCCGATGACGGGATGAGCTTCTTCGTCACGAGCGTCGGGAGCGGCCAAGGCGCCGATCTCGGGGGTCTGGAAGGCGCCGACCGGCACTGCCAGCAACTGGCTCAAGCGGCAGGAGCTGGAGGTCGGACATGGCATGCTTATCTCAGTACGCAGAGCGCGGGCGGGAAGCCGGCCGTCAATGCGCGTGACCGCATCGGGCAGGGACCTTGGCGGAATGCAAAGGCTACGATCATTGCCCAGAACGTGAACGACCTTCACGACGCCAACAACCTCACCAAGAAGACTGCGCTCACCGAAAAAGGCAACGTCGTCAATGGCCGGGGCGACAGTCCGAACACGCACGACATCCTGACCGGGTCCCAGCCCGATGGAACGGCGTTTGCCGTGGCCGAGGACAGGACCTATGGCAACTGGACCAAGAGCGGTGCTGACGGTGCGGCCATGCTCGGCCACAGCGACCGGCGGGGACTGAGCGAGGACCCTCCCGCAAAGTCCTGGAACTCGTCACATCTAAGCCGTGGCGGGTGCAGCCAGGAAGCGCTGAAGGGTACCGGAGGCGCCGGACTGCTTTACTGTTTCGCGGCGGATTGACCCGATCTACCGAGGTGGGAGCCAGCCTTGGACGCGAAGCCGCGCCTTCGCTGGTTACCCCGCCGCTTGCGGACGCGCGCCGGATCTGGGGCAAAGTATTCCACCAACAGAATATGGGGCACCATGCAGAGAATTCACCGTGACATTGATGATCGTGTTCATGGCCCATGGAACCCAGGCATACGGTCGGAACTCACTCGCGAACTGCTAGCGCTCTCTACCATTTTCCGACCGGAGAATGTCTTCCATGATCTGACCCGAGCCATGGAACTCCGGGATGTCACCGGACTTCCTCTCGAGGTTCTCGCGATCTTCCGGCCCGAAAGGCTGACTCTGCACGAGCTGCTGGTGCGCGTCACCGCCGATTATGAAATACCGGACCCGGAAGACGCCAGCGTCGGCAGTCTTGGTCTGAACCTGCGGCGCATGGCACAAACGCTGGCAGAGCGGGCTGTCGATCCGAACCGTTCCGAGATTGATGAACTTTATAGGCAGACGAGGAGCGATCTCGAAACATTCATCAGGAGGGAGCTGTCCTCCGCCTTCAGCCGTGCCTCGCCTAGCCCATCCAGCGAGCAAGGCAAAGCTTCGCGCGGCCTTTGGTCATGGTTCCGTGGATCGGCCAGGAAGCCGGATTTGCCTGCGGTGGAAAGCGAACGGGACCGCGATGAGCGGATCGTCCGCGAGTGGGCGATGCGTGCACACGCGAGCGACGTGGCGTTGGAGAGGGCGGCTTATCGTTCGCTTGTGAGGGTCGCTTCAGCCATTCGATTGCAGCATGGCCGTATCGTCGGTGAAAACACGTTTCTTGCTTTACTCGCCACCGACCTCGCATGCAACGACTACGGCGGCGAGGTCATCAGCCAGTTTCTCGAACCGAGAATCCATGAAGCTGCACAACAACAGGGATTTCGACAGCTTCCCAATCAGGCAAAGCCAGTCACCATGCTGACCAAGGGCGCATCGGCGTCGGGAAAGAGCACGATGCGGCCGCTGCAAAGGAAGCTGGCCGCAAAATTGGGCATACAGTGGAACGACTTCGCCCTCATAAGCCCTGACACATGGAGGAGAGCTTTGCTCGACTTCAAATCGTTGGGTCCCTTGTACAAGTATGCCGGGATGCTCACGAGCCATGAGGTGACGATCATCGACCGCAAGCTCGATGCCCACCTGATCCGCAAGGGCGACAAGCAGCAGACCTCGCATCTCCTGATCGATCGCTTCCGTTTCGACAGCTTTGCGCTCGACTCGGATGAAAGCAAGCACCTGCCATCCCGTTTCGGCAATCTGCTGTGCTATTCCCTGATGGTTACACCCCCGCAGGAGACCGTCGAGCGTGCTTGGCAGCGCGGCTTGGAGCTTGGCCGATACAAGGCCGTGGACGATCTGCTGGCGCATAACGTGGAGGCGTTCACCGGCATGCAGAACATCCTGTTCGGGCGAGCGCTGGACCCGAACGTTTCCGTTCACTACGAGTTTCTGGACAACAGCGTCCCTCGCGGAGAAGTGCCGCTTACGGCAGCGTTCGGCTGGAGCGGCGAGATGAATATCCTGGACGTGAAGTGCATACTCAATCTGGAGCGCTATCGAAAAATCAACATCAACGCGAAGGGGCCGGAAGAGGTTTACCCGGATCAGGCGGCGATGGCCGCAGAAAACAACACGGAATTCCTGATCCGATGTACACGGAAGTTTCCCGTGGTGAACGTTGCCGACCGTGGCACAGGCCGTATCTATGTCCGGTTCGAGGCTGGCCAGCTTAAGTGGACCGACCCGGAGGCCCTTGCCGATGCAGGCAAGGATGAGGAAGTGAGGGTCGCCTTGTGCGGGGTCGCGCCGGAGATCTTCGAGGGGGCCGCTTACTCCGGGACCATTCCTGAGTTTCTCCAGCCGGGTAGATATCACACGATCGGCCGGTGGGCCGAGAAGGCCTGCCCTCCGGCATAAGTGTCTGTTTGTAGACGTCAGGCGTTGAGCACGTCGGTTGCGAGGCGCTTCAGGCCCGCCTCAGAACTCGCCATGGCGACCTGACCCCAATCGCCCGGCAGTCCCAAAGTATTCGGGGCCGGCGACTGGCTCCACGAGAAGCAC
>JAJFBI010000654.1 GCA_020697385.1 Microvirga sp.
AGGCAGCCTCAAGTTCAATGCGGGCTGGGCCGCCCCGCATTTCCAATCGGTGACTGAAGCGCGAGAGCGGATAGCAGAGGGCGAAGTAGATAACGGCGATGATGGTGTAAATCAGGAATGGCTCGAACAGGGAGTTGTTGATGATCTGCCCGGACCGCGCGAGCTCCACGAACCCGACCACCGAGGCTAACGAGGTGTTCTTGATGATCTGCACCATGAAGCCCACGGTCGGAGGCGTCGCGATCCGGATGGCTTGCGGAAGGATGACCTTCATCATCCGCTGGGACCGGCTGAGAGCGAGTCCCTCGGCTGCTTCCCACTGCGGCTTCGGAACTGACTCGAAGCAGCCGCGCCAGATCTCGCCCAGATAGGCACTGACGAAGATCGTGAGCGAGGCGCCTGCGGCCATCAGGGGAGAGACAGTCACGCCAAGCGTCGGCAGGCCGAAATAGGTCAGGAACATGATGACGAGCAGTGGCGTGCCCTGGATGAGCTGGACATAGCCGGCGCTGAGAAGCCTGACGATCCGACTCGGCGAGATGCGGCAGAGGGCGACGATGAAACCGGCGAGGCCACCGCCGAGAAGGCCGATGAGCGACAGGCCGATGGTCCACAGCGCGCCGTATCCGAGGAACATCAGGTGATTGGCATTGAGGGAACCGCCCATCTTCTCCTCCTCACAAAGAGGTGCCGAGGCGTCGACGACGCGGGAAGATCACGAGACCGAGAAGCCAGAACCCGGCCCGCATGACCAGTGACAGGATGATGTAGACGATCGCGACGAGGATATAGGTCTCGAAGGCGCGGTAGGTGTCGGACTGAATGTAGTTTGCAACCGCCGTCAGCTCCTCGGCCGAGATCTGGGACGTCACGGACGAGGCCAGCATCAGCAGCACGAACTGGCTCGTCAGCGACGGGTAGACCTTCTCGATCGCCGGTAACATGACCACATGCCAGTAGATCTGGGCGCGGGACAATGCCAGACCTTCGGCGGCCTCGATCTGACCGCGGGGAATAGCGTCGAAGCCTGCGCGGATGATCTCGGTCGTGTAGGCTCCGACATTGATGGTGAGCGCCGCTGCGGCGACCGTGAAGGCGGAGAACTTCAACCCGAGGCTGGCGAGGCCGAAATAGACAAGGAAGATCTGGACTAGAAGCGGCGTGTTGCGGATCGCCTCGACATAGATGCCGCAGATGCGCGCAACGACCGGGTGGCTGCTCCGCCGCCCGATGGCACCGAGAACACCTATGACGGTACCCAGCACGGTCGCAATGAAGGCGAGCTGGAGGGTGAGCAGCGCTCCCTCTAGGAAAGCCGGCCATCGCTCAAAGATCGCGGCGAAATCCAGGTTGAGGTTCATCGTGGGTGATCCGGCACTAGGTCGCAGCCTGGTTCGTCATTCGGTCGTAGACCCGGAACAGAGCCTGATTGCCGTTCGTGCCTTCTCCGTGAGCGCGCGCCTCAACATACTGGCTCGTCACCAGCGCCGTTCCCGGCAGCGGGATAGAGAGTGAGAGCGCCTGCTCCTGCACGAGGCGCAGGTCCTTGAGCATCAGGTCGATACGGAAGCCGGCGGAGGCATCGCCGGCAATCATTGCTGGCCCCAGCTTGTCGAGCATCCAGGACGCGGCCGAGCCGCCCAGGAGCACGTTGCGGAGCTGGTCGAGATCCACGCCAGAGGCTCGGCCGAGCGCAAGCGCCTCGCAGATGGCCTGGAGGTTGATGGCACAGACGAGCTGGTTGCAGAGCTTGACCGTCTGCCCGGCTCCGGCCTCACCCACGTGGGTGATCGTCGTGCCCATGGCCCGAAAATACGGCTCGGCACGCAGGAAAGCGTCCTTGTCGCCACCCACCATGATCGAAAGCGATGCGTTCTTGGCACCAACCGGCCCGCCAGACACGGGTGCATCGAGGAATTCCACGCCCGCAGCCTTGAGGTCGGCATGTATGCGCTGGACAGCGACGGGGGAGATCGTGCTCATATCGACGAGAAGCCGGCCGCGTGGCGGCGACGCTAAAAGGCCGCCTTCGCCATAGACAATCTCTTCGACCTGCGGCGTGTCAGGAAGCATCGAAATGATGATGTCCGCGTCCCGCGCTGCGTCTGCCGGGCTTTGGGCGCCAGTGGCACCCTGGGCAACGAGGTCGTCGATAGCCTCCTTGCGAACGTCATAGGCGCATACTGCAAGCCCGGCCTTGAGCAGGTTGAGCGCCATTTCGCGCCCCATTGTTCCTAGGCCAACAAAGCTGACTGTTCCCCTCTGGTCGTTCCGTTCCGTCGTGTCTTCTCGCTCTTGGACATGTATCATGAGACGCTCCGAGCTTGGGATTCTCCGATCGCGGCGCGACGGCGGAAATCGTCACCGATCGCGAAATGCTCTCGCAGGACCTTTTCCGCATGCTCCGGGTCTCGGCCGACGATGGCGTCAAAGATCCGGCGATGATCTTCAATCAGGTAAGTTTTCATGGAGTCGAACACCTGAAGAAGCTCTCGGCGACCGCGATGGGAGCGCATCAGGATGCCGGACAGCGAGTTGTGCAACACGATCAGCGTCTCGGACTTGCCTGCGTTCACGACGGCGCGGTGAAAGTCGAAATCGGCTGCGCTGCCGCCGTCGGGATCGTCGATCGTCTCAACGATCCGTGCGAGCGCCTGCTGCAACCTCTCGAAATCGGACACGGTGGCCCGTTCGGCGGCAAGCCGGACGGCTTGGCATTCGATCGCGATGCGCGCCTGCATCACGTCGTCGACGACGTCAGACTGCTGCGCAAACGCAAAAGTGAAAAAG
>JAJFBI010000072.1 GCA_020697385.1 Microvirga sp.
GGACGCTCCAACTCGCCAGGGCCAGAGTCCAGGAGTGCCACGCTCCTTCGAACAAGGGCGTCAGTCCTGCGGCGCTGGCTCCACCGATGCTGAGGACCATCGTGTAGAGACCCGTCATCGAGCCGATCCGCTCGGGAAAGCGCCGGCGAATGACCACCGGGAGGAGCACGCCCGCCATGCCGATGGACGCCCCTGCCACCAGAGTGCCGGCGAACAGGGCGAGGCTCGTCGGCAGCGCGCGCAGGGCAAGCCCCGCCGCGAGCCCTACGAGAAGAGCCGCGATGGTTCGTTCGAGGCCCAGCCTGGCGGACAGGAAGGGGGCGAGAGGCCCAAACGCGCCGAAGCACAGCACCGGCATGGTGGTCATAACCCCCATCCAAACCCCGCCGAGGCCCAAGCCCGCCTGGATCTCGGCCACCATGGTTGCGGTGGAGGTCAGGGCAGGGCGAAGGTTGAGCGCGGCTACCACGACGCAGGCCACGACGAACCCAACCAGAAGGAACCCGGCCCGACTGCTGCCGCGCAGCGTCCGCACCTCGGTGGTTTCCCTTTCACGTACAGTCAGCATGCTCTGCCCTTCCAACCGCGTGGACGCGGTTGGCACAGTGGTGGTGGCGAGCGACGGCATCGGGTGAATCCTACCGCCCTCCGGCTCATCAACCTTCGATCTGGTCGGTTGCCCTAACATGGCGCCAGAACATCTTCGGGGTTTCCAGCATGGACCAGAATCCTGTGCGGTCGAGCATCGCCTCGGTTTCGCGCTGAGCCTCGTCGAGGATCTCGTCCTCATCGACAAGGACGGCTTTGCGATCCTGCATGGCAATGCGGCCGTCGACGATGACGGTATCGACATCGTTGCCGTTGGCGAAATAGATCAGCCGGAAGACCGGCATGTTGAGCGGGTAGAGATGAGGCCGCCTGAGGTCCAACAGCACCACGTCCGCCTTCTTGCCGACTTCAAGAGACCCGATATCCTTCTCCATCCCAAGCGCCTTCGCGCCATCGATGGTGCACATCTCCAGCACGCGCCCCGGCGGCAGCCAGGTGGGGTCCTTGAAATAGGTCCGGTGGTAATGCATGCACTGCTGCATGTGCCGGAACATGTCTCCGGAACGGTCCGGAGCCGTCGCATCGGAGCCGAGGCATACATTCGCGCCTGCCTCCAGGAGTTCGGGCACGGGACAGCGGCCGAGGATCGAAGCGATCGCGCTCGGGTTGTGAGCAATGTTCGTTCCCGTGTCGGCCACGATCCGGATTTCTTCCGGGGACAGGTTCGTGGAATGCGACAGAAGCGCGTTCGGTCCCAGGATGCCCAGTTCGTTGGCATAAGCGACGCTGCCGTTGGTATGACCGTCCTGAGTGAAGACAAGGCCGGCCTCACGGGCGAGATCTGCGGTCATGCGTGCCTGGCGCCTGGCTTCCTCGAGGTTCTCCCGTCCAAGCTCCTCGACATGCTCGGCGCGAAGCGTTGGCGTGATGAGAGCGATGTTCAGGCGGCCGCCATGCTTGCCATGCCAGGTCTCGATGAGAGTCTTGCAGGTCTCGAACTGCTCCTCGAACGTCACGGGACGTTCGACCGCCTTTCCATCAACGAAGCGCGCATAGGTGCGTGGATGGGGCGGACGTGTCGGGCCGACAGCGACGACGGACCGGGTGCCGACCTCTCGCACGCCTTCGCAATGGGCATCGCCGTAGATGGGTTCGTCCGTGCGAAGGATCGTGTCTCCGCCGCCCAGCAGGGAAACGCCCGTGGTCACGCCGAAGCGCAAGCGCTCAAGTGCTGCCAGACGCGCCTCGGCGCGCCAGAATTCGGGAGTCGATGCCACCGTATAGGCCTTGTGGCAGGCTTCGTACCAGGCGTCGCTGTCGCCGCCGCCCATGGTCTTGATGAGGCCGTGACCCGCATGGGCATGGCCGTCGATCAGGCCCGGCATGACGATTTTATGGCGGGCGTCGATCATCGTGGCCGCCTGATGGGCCGCCAGCACCTCCTCAGTCGTTCCAATTGCGACGATCCGGTCCTTGTCGATGGCGACGGCGCCGTTCTCGATGACCCTGCGTTGCGGGTCCATCGTCACGACGATGCCGTTGGTGATGATGATGTCGGCCATGCGGTACACTCCGGTCGGTCAGGCGGCTTGGGTTTCGCCGCGAATGCGGTCGAGGGTCGGAACAAGCGACAGCAGTTCCTGCGTGTAAGGATGCTGCGGCTTGTCGAAGAGAGTTTCGGAATCGGCCTGCTCGACGATCTGGCCCTGTCGCATCACCGCTACGCGGTCACACATCTGGCGCACCACCGCGAGGTCGTGGCTGATCAGCAAAAGGGTCAGGCCCGTGGCATCGCGCAGGTCCTTCAGCAGATTCAGGATCTGTGCCTGCACCGACACGTCGAGGGACGACGTCGGCTCGTCGCAGACGATCAGCTTGGGCCGCGCCCCGAGCGCCCGCGCAATCGACAGGCGCTGTCTCTGGCCGCCCGAGAAAGCATGGGGAAAACGCTGGGCCGCGTCCGCTTCCAGGCCGACGGCTTCGATAAGACGGGCAACATCGCTCTCGGCCTCGGCGCGGGAGTCGGCGAGTCGGTAGAACAAGATCGGCTCGGACAGGATCGAGCCGATGCGCATACGGCTGTTGAGCGAGGAGTAGGGATCCTGGAAGATCATCTGGATTGCCTGGCGCAGCGGCCCGATCCGGTGGGTCGCACCTTCGCCGGCAATGCTCCGACCTCGGTAGAGCACACGGCCCGCCGTGGGCCGCACGAGACCCGACACCACGTTGGCGATGGTGGTCTTGCCGCAGCCGGATTCGCCAACGAGCCCGAACACTTCGCCGCTGCGGACGGAGAAGGAAACCCCGTCAACGGCGCGAAAGCGATGGCCTGCCGAGCCCGGAAGCCAGCCGCTGGTGGTATAATCGACGCATAGGTTCTCGACCGACAGGATAGGTGCTTCATCGGCAACGTCCTCCGAGCGCTCGGCCTTCTCGCGCAGCTCCGCACGGGCTTCCTCCGCGCGGCCCTTGCCTTCGTCGCCTAGAACCGGAAAGCGATCGAGGCGCCGGTCGACGCGCGGCACGGCGCCGATCAGTGCCCTGGCGTAGGGGGCCTTGGGGTGGCGCAGAACCTCTTGCGTCGTTCCTGTCTCAACCACCTTGCCGCGATGCATGATGGTGACACGGTCGGCGATCTGGGCCACGACGCCCATATTGTGTGTGACGAGCAGGATCCCGATGCCTCGGCTATCGGCCAGGTCGCGCAGGAGCTTGAGGATCTGTGACTGAACCGACACGTCGAGCGCCGTTGTCGGTTCGTCGGCGACCACGAGCTTGGGATTGCACGATAGAGCGGCGGCGATCACGACACGCTGGCGCTGACCGCCGGACAATTGGTGGGGATAAGCCTTCAGGCGCCGCCTCGGTTCGGGAATGCCCACGGATTCGAGCAGTTCCAGTGCACGTGAGCGCGCCGCTGCCTTGTCCAGCTTGAGGTGGAAGCGCATCGCTTCCATGAGCTGGTCCTCAATCGTGAAGAGCGGATTCAGGCTCGTCATGGGATCCTGGAAGATGGCCCCGACGTCGCGGCCGAGCACGATGCCGGCAGCCGAGCCTTTGGCGGCATCGAACCTCTTTCCGTCGATCTGGATGGTTCCGGCGGCGATGCGTCCAGGCTTCTCGAGCAGCCCCATCACCGTGTTGCCGATGGTTGTCTTGCCGGCGCCGGATTCACCTACCAGCGCGTGGATCTCGCCAGGCCGGATCACGAGGGATGCGTTTTCAACGGCGGTGAAAACGCTGCCGTTCGCGAGCGGGTATTCGACTCGCAGGCTGTCGATAGCGAGAACGGGGATGGAATGCGCGTTCATCGTTTCACCCTCAGCTTGGGATTGAACCGATCACGGAGCCAGTCGCCGACAATGTTGACGGCAAGCACAAGGATCACGAGGGCAAGGGCGGGGAAGAGGGCGATCCACCAGATTCCCGAGAACACGAACTCGTTGCCGATCCGGATAAGAGTGCCGAGCGACGGATAGGTCGGCGGCATCCCCACACCCAGGAAAGACAGGGTTGCCTCCGTGAGCACGGCCGCGGCGAGATTGATGGTGGAGATGACGAGGACCGGGCTCATGACGTTCGGCAGGATATGCCGCAGCATGATCCTCCTAGCCGGCAGGCCGATGACTTTGGCCGCCCGAACATAATCTTTCGCCGTCTCGACCATGGTGGCGGCCCGCACGGTGCGGGCATATTGCACCCACTCGTGGATGGCGATCGCGCAGATCAGGATGATGGGCGCCCATTCCGCCGTTGCCGCTCCCGGAAAGATCGCTCGTGCGATGCCGCTCACCAGAAGCGCAAGGAGGATGGTGGGAAAGCTCAGGATCACATCCGCGACCCGCATGATCAAGGCATCGACCCTGCCGCCGAAATAGCCGGCGAGAAGACCCAGCGTGACGCCAAGAGTGGCTGCGAGCAGCACTGCGCCACCGCCGATGGCGATGGAAACTCGGGCGCCGTAGAGCATGGCCGACAGCAGGTCGCGACCCTGGTTGTCCGTGCCGAGGAGAAAACGTGAATCGCCATCTGCCGTGAAGGCTGGCGGCAGCTCGGCGTTGATGAGCTCGAAGGTGGCGAGGTTGGTGGGATCGTAAGGCGCGATCCAGGAGGCGAGCAACGCGCAGGCCACCAGGAACAGGGCCAGGATGGCGGCGAGGATCACCGAGATTGGGGCGCCAACTCGGATGAACAGACCGGGAGTGGAGGCAAGCGTTTTCATGCGGACCTCGCGCGCAGGCGGGGATCGACGACGGCATAGAGAATGTCGACGACGGTGTTGATGAGGACGAACAGCAGGCCGACGAAAAGCAGGTAGGCTGCCATGACGGGGATATCGACGAAGCTCACGGCCTGGATGAAGAGAAGACCCATGCCCGGCCATTGGAAAACGGTTTCTGTCACGATGGCGAAGGCGATGAGGGAGCCGATCTGGAGCCCCGTGACCGTGATCACCGGCATGAGCGCGTTTCTCAAGGCGAGCCGGAAGTGGATGTAGCGGGTCGGCAAACCTCGCGCTTTGGCGAAGCGGATGTAGTCACTGGACAGCACGTCGATCATCTCGGCCCGCACCAAGCGCATGATCAGGGTGAGCTGGTAGAGAGCGAGCGTGATGCCGGGCAGGATGAGCGACTTCAAGCCGCTCACCGTGAGGAAGCCCGTCGACCACCAGCCGAGATCGACCACCTGGCCGCGTCCGAATGAAGGCAGCCAACCCAGCGATACGGCGAAAACCAGGATGAGCACGATGCCGGTCACGAAAGTCGGGGTCGAGATGCCGACGAGAGAGACGGCCTGCACCAGGCGTGCCGCGATGCCGTCCGGCTTGAGCGCGCACAGCACGCCGAGTGGGATGCCGAGAGCGAGCGACAGGATCGTTGCGACGATCACGAGCTCGAGCGTCGCGGGAAGACGTTCGGCGATTAGTGCCGTCACGGGACGCTGATTGCGGTAGCTGATGCCGAGATCGCCGCTGAGAGTGCGCGTCAGGAAGCGGCCATACTGGACCGCCAACGGCTGATCGAGGCCGAGGGAGCGCCGGAGTTCCGCCTTTTCCTCCACGGAGGCGTTCTCGCGCGACATGGTCGCCACGGGATCGCCGACATAGCGGAACATCACAAACGAGACTGCCGAAACGACGAGCATCACGAGGGCGGCTTGGCCCAGCCGAGAGAGGAGCACTTTGAACATGGGCGTTTCCCCAGCAACCCGCCCGGATCAGGCGAGCCGCCGGTCTCCTGCTGCTGGTTTACTTGACGGTGGCGAACCACAGGCGGACATACTCGTCCGGGAACTGCGGAACGTCGACACTGTCGCGGACGGCCCAGGCCACGGGTTGCTGGTGGAGCGGGATATAGGCCACCGTGTCCCGCGCGACCTTGAGGGCTTCGGCGAGCATGGAGCGACGCTTGGCTTCGTCGAGTTCGACGGCCGCCGCGCGGGTCAGCTCCTCGATCTTGGGGTTGCTGTAGGTGCCGGCGTTGGAGCCGCCAAAACCGTCCTTCTGCTCCGTGAGCAGGGATGAGAGCACGCTGAACCCATCCATCGGCGGCAGGGTGGCCCAGCCCACCATGGACACATCGAACTCGCCCCGGTCCTGGCGCGGGAAGTAGGTTGCCCGGGACTCGGTCTGGAGTTCCGCCTGGATGCCGGCCTTCGCCCACATGGACGCAATGGCGACGCAGGTCTGCTCGTCGTTGATGTACCGGTCGTTCGGGCAGTTCAGCTTCGTCTTGAAGCCGTTCGGAAAGCCAGCCTCAGCGAGGAGCTGTTTCGCCTTGGCCTGATCATAAGCGAGCGAAACGTCGTTTTCCTTTGCATAGCCAGGGACGGGCGGAGCGACGAGCGTGCCGGTATTGCGCGACTTGTCCCGCATCACGCGCTTCTTGATCGTTTCGAGGTCGATGGCATGCCACATGGCCTGACGCACCTTGACGTCGAGCAGCGGGTTCTTCTGCCCCGGCATCGCCTTCAGCTCGGGACGGAAGTTGAGCGAAAGCATGATCAGGCGCAGGGACGGCTCCTCGATGACCTTGAAGCCCTGTGACGAGGAGATCCGCTGGAGATCCTGGAGAGGCGCGGGCGCGATCAGGTCCAGTTCCCCCGAAAGGAGAGCTGCGACACGGGTGGCGTCCGACTTCACCGGCTTGAACTCGATGCGGGTGAGGTTGTGCTGGGGCTTGTCCCACCATTCAGGATTGACCACGAAGGTCGTGCCGGCATCCGGCTTGTAGGATTCAACCTTGAAAGGTCCGGTGCCGATGGCTGCGGTCGACGCCGCAGTGGTGACGCCGGTGGCGATGTTGCCGGGCTTCAGAGCCCCGTTGGCTTCCATCCATTCCTTGTCGAGAATGTAGATGCCGGCAAGATCGTTAAGAAGAAGCGGGTAGGGGCCTTTAGTGACGATGTCGACCGTAAAGTCGTCGACCTTTTCCGCCTTGACCACGGTCGCGAGATTGCCGCGGGCGCGGGCGCCAGGATCGAGAATGCGATTGATCGAGGCGACCACGTCGTCCGCGGTGAAGAGGTTGCCATTATGGAATTTGACGTTCCGACGGAGTTCGAAGCGCCAAGTATCTGGTTTCACTGTCTTCCAGCTCACGGCCAGTGCGGGTTCCAGTTCCAGAGCACGGCTGCGGCGCACCAGTGGATCGAAGACATGGTGCAGCATGCTCGTGGTGAAGCTCTCCGTATGGGCATACGGATCAAGCGTGGTGATGTCCGTGGGCGAGGCCCATCTCAGGGTTTTGGCCTCTGCCGGCATTCCCATCAGGGCGCCGGCGGCGACGGTCAGGCTGGCGAAGAGTCTGGCTTTCATGTTCGGCCTCCGAAGATCCTCTGGAATGGATTCTTTATTGGATACAATAATGGAAAAACTTGCATACAAAGATAAATGCGTCAATTCCGTTGGTGACAAATTCGGGCGACTGGAAGCAGCGCCTCACAAATCTAGCGTTATAACGGGGCCTGCTATAACTGACCCGACCTGCCGGGTCGGGTCCAATGCCCTAGCGCGCAAGCAAACGCCGGAGAGAGCCGTCGTGTCGGATTGCCGATAGACGCCTGCGACCGCCTTTTACGAAGCGTAGCGGTCGAGAATGGACCGAATGTCCCGGTGCTTGTCGGCAGCCGAAGAGAGCAATGCTCGATCCGTCACCGCTTTGAGGTGGTGGTCCATGGCGTCGATGGCCGCTTGGCTGTTCCCTGCCCGAAGGGCATCGATGATCTGCTGATGCTCATTGATCGAGCAGTCGGAGGAGTGCGGCCGGCTGTAGAGCGCCAAGATGAGTGAGCAGCGCGAAACCATCTCGTCGACGTAACGCGCAAGAACCCCGTTGCCGGAAAGAGAAGCCAAGAGAATATGGAACTCTCCCGCCAGACGGATGGCCGCAGGGCCATCGTGCTCATTGGCCTTCGTTTCTAGCTGGACATGCCGCTGCAGGCGCTCGATATCGTCTGCTGTGACCTTTTCGGAAAGTCGGGCAAGGACTTGGCGCTCCAGGCACATCCGGGTCTCGAAAACATCATGGGCTTCCGACAGGCTCGGCTGCGCAATCGTGGCACCCTTATTGGGCTGCATGTCGACGAGGCCCTCGGCATTCAGGCGCGCGAGAACGGTCCGCACGATCGTCCGGCTCACGCCGAACCGCTCCCCGATGACATCTTCAGTCAGCTTGTCCCCTGGCATCAGCGCCTGCTCGATGATCGCACGGCGAAGTCCGGCGTAGACGGAATCGCTCCGACTGCCGGCGGCTGATTTAGGTTTTCTGACAGGAGCGTTCATCGAAGATTACAAAGGAACTTGTGAGCCGAACTATGTTCCACAAAAAGCCTGGCTCAGGAAGGCGAATTTTGCTGATTATATGTATGCATAATTGTATACAAAAATATCGTCAATGCAATACAATATGCTCATATGGCCGTGTTTGGGCCGAATAAGGAGGATGCTCATGAACAGCCTGACGATCCGCAACGTGCGCCCAATGGGTGGAGAAGCAACCTCGGTGATACTCCGCGACGGACGGATCGCAGCCTTCGGTGACGAGGTCCGGGAAGGTGAGGAGATCCTGGATGGCGCCGGGGCCATCCTAATCCCCGGACTCGTCGAGGCCCATACGCATATGGACAAGACCCTTCTCGGCATGGGCTGGTACCGCAATGAGGTAGGACCTCGCCTGATCGACAAAATCGACAACGAGCGGATGCAACGGCGCGTTCTTGGCATCGATCCTGCCCGGCAATCCGCTCGGCAGGCCGTGCTCGCAGCTTCCCTTGGCACGACGCATATCCGGACGCACGTGGACGTGGACACGGAAGTGGGCGTCGCCGGCATCGAGGGCGTTCTCGAAACCCGGGAGCACTACCGTGACATGGTCGATATCGAGCTCGTGGCCTTCCCGCAGAGCGGCATGCTGATCCGGCCCGGCACCGTTGAACTCATGGAAAAGGCTCTGCAACTCGGCGCCCAGGTCGTCGGGGGGCTCGATCCTGCCGGGATTGATCGCGATCCGAAGGGCCATCTCGATGTCGTGTTCGGCCTCGCGGAAAAATATGGCGTCCCGGTCGACATCCATCTCCATGAGCCCGCTGAACTGGGAGCGTTCTCCATGGAGCTCATCATCGAGCGCACGAAGGCTCTGGGCCTCCAGGGCAAGGTCACGATCAGCCATGCGTTCTGCCTCGGCATGACCGATCAGGATTACGTGGCAACGCTGATCGACGCATTGGCTCAAGCGCAGATTCACATTTTGACAACGGCGCCCTCCTCAAGGCCGGCACCCGCCGTCAAACGGCTGATGGAGGCGGGGATCGTCGTCGCGGCTGGCTCCGATGGGGTGCGCGACACCTGGGGTCC
The DNA here is from genome assembly GCA_020697385.1 of Microvirga sp. Lineage (GTDB taxonomy): Bacteria > Pseudomonadota > Alphaproteobacteria > Rhizobiales > Beijerinckiaceae > Microvirga. The sequence continues at coordinate 9,404 of JAJFBI010000072.1, forward strand.
CTATAACAACGCCGACATGTTGGAGCGGGCCGTGCTCGTCGGCTTGCGCAACAACCTGCGTCGCGACGATGAGGTCGCCTTGGCTCTCGACACCTGCACCTACGGCGGTGCGCGGATGATGGGCCTTGTCGACTATGGCCTGGATCCAGGCTGCAGGGCGGATCTCGTTTTACTTGATGGGGAAACCTTGGCTGAGGCCGTCGTGGACCGCCGCCCGCGCAGAATGGTGATCAAGGGCGGTAAGGTAATCGCTCGCGATGGCACCGCGTTGATCGCTGCGCCTTAATCCT
>JAJFBI010000655.1 GCA_020697385.1 Microvirga sp.
CCATGGGTGCTCCAGGATTACCCGCTCACGACGAACGTGGTCATGACGCCCAAGGTGATCATGCGCATCATCGAGCAGAGCCCCTCCTGCGTCATGCTGAAACATGAAGACTGGCCGGGCCTCGATAAGATCACCACGCTGCGCCGCGCGAGCGATGCCGGTCAGGCGCGCCGCGTGTCGATCCTCTGCGGCAACGGCGGCATGTTCCTGCCCTTCGAGATGGAGCGCGGTGCCGACGGCGCCATGACGGGCTATGCCTATCCCGAGATGCTGGTGGGCGTGGTCAACCTCATCAACCAGGGCAAGCGCGCAGAGGCGCATGACCTCTTCGACAGGCACCTGCCGCTGGTGCGCTACGAGACGCAGCCCGGCGTGGGGCTGGCTGTACGCAAATACGTGCTGAAGCGGCGCGGCATCATCGCGACCGACACGCTGCGCAAGCCCGGGCCGAAGCTGAGCCCGGAAACGATTGCCGATATCGAATGGCTGATGGAGCGCATTGAGCGCGCTTAAAAACAGGGGAATTCCAGATGAAGACAGGATTGGAAGGAAAGCGCGCGCTCGTTCTCGGCGCGAGCAAGGGTTTGGGCTTCGGCATCGCTCAAGGATTGGCGGAAGAGGGCGTTCGCGTTGCTATCGCGAGCCGCACGATGGAAGGCTCGAAAGCCGCCGCCGACAAGATCGGTAAAGACGTTCTGCCGTTCGTCTGCGACACGGGCAAGGTTGATCAGGTCGACGCGCTGGTCAAGGACGTGACGGAGGCCCTCGGCGGTGTCGACATCCTCGTGCTCAACAGCGGCGGCCCCCCTCCCGGCAAGGCTCAAGGAGTGTCGTCCGATCAGTGGCGTCAGTCGTTCGACGCGATGTTCGTCAATCTCGTGCGCATCGCCGATCAACTGCTGCCCGGCATGATCGAGCGCAAGTTCGGCCGCATCATCTCGGTGATCTCATCCGGGGTGATCCAGCCGATCCCGAACCTCGCCATCTCCAACGCCATCCGCCCCGCGCTCGTGGGCTGGGGCAAGACGCTGGCGAGCGAGGTTGCCTCCTCGGGCGTCACCGTGAATGCCATTGCGCCGGGCCGGATCGCCACCGATCGCCTGAAGCAACTCGACGCCGCCAATGCCGAGCGCACGGGCCGCTCCGTGGAGGACGTGGCCGCCGCTGCTCGTGCGGGCATTCCGGCGGGTCGCTATGGCGAAATCGAGGAGTTCGCGGCCGCTGCCGTGTTCCTCGCCAGCGAGAAGGCCTCGTTCATGACCGGCTCGATCCTGCGCGTCGATGGCGGCCAGATCTCGTCCGTGACCTGACCAGCAACGGGTGAGGCAGAGCCTGCCTTACCCATCCTCACGCGATGGCTCCAATTGCGTAGAGCGCGATCCCGGCAGCCGACGTCGCTGCGAGAGTTGGCAGCATTCCGATCTTGAAGCGGAACATCGCGATGATAGCCGCTACTGAGAGCAGCAGCGCCCAGATATTCACGCTCTGCCAGGCAGGTGCGTCAAAGCTGAGCATCCCCCATTCGATGGGGCGAACCTCCTTGAAGATCGTGTGGATGCCGAACCAGATGGCAAGATTCAGGATCACGCCCACGACGGCCGCCGTGATGGCCGTCAATGCGCCGCTTAAAGAGCGGTTGCCGCGCAGCATCTCGATGTAAGGGGCACCGAGAAAGATCCAGAGGAAGCAGGGTGCAAAGGTCACCCATGTGGTGAGCAGTCCGCCCAGCGTGCCCGCCAGGAGCGGATGGAGTGCGCCTGCCTCCCGGAAGGCTGCCATGAAGCCCACGAATTGCAGCACCATGATCAAGGGGCCCGGCGTCGTCTCGGCCATGCCGAGGCCGTCCAGCATCTCGCCGGGGCGCAGCCAGCCATAGGTTTCAACCGCCTGCTGCGCCACATAGGCCAGAACCGCGTAGGCGCCGCCGAACGTCACCATGGCCATCTTGGAGAAGAAGATTGCGATCTGGCTGAAGACATTGCTGCCGCCGAGAAGCAGCAGGAGGGCGGCCACCGGCACGAGCCAGAGCGCCAGCCACGCGGCGGCTATGCGCAGGCTTCGTCCTGTCTCAGGTCTTACATGATCTGGCAGATGCTCTCCGAGCAGGTTGTCACCTTCCGCTTCACTTTGACTGCCATGCCCACCGACTTGAAACTGCGGCAGGTTCGCTCTTCCTCCAAAGAACCCCGCCAAACCGGCGGCGAGGATGATCAGCGGAAAGGGGGCATCGAGAAAGAAGATCGCCACGAAGGCAGCGGCCGCAATCCCGATCAGAATTCGGTTCTTGAGCGCCCGCTTGCCGATCCGCACTACAGCCTCAAGCACGATGGCCAGCACGGCCGCCTTCAGGCCGAAGAAGAGCGCCGCGACGAAGCCGACCTTGCCGTAGAGGGCATAAATCCAGCTCAGACCCATGATGGCGATAATGCCCGGCAGGATGAACAGGCCTCCGGCCATGAGCCCGCCGAGGGTGCGGTGCATGAGCCAGCCCACATAGGTGGCAAGCTGCTGCGCCTCAGGCCCCGGCAGGAGCATGCAGTAGTTGAGCGCATGGAGAAACCGGCTCTCCGAGATCCAACGCTTCTCCTCGACCAGGATTCGATGCATCACGGCAATCTGGCCTGCCGGCCCGCCGAAGCTCAAGGCAGCGACCCGCAGCCAGACCCGGAAGGCTTCGCCAATGGACACGCCATGGCTCGGCACAGTCTGATTAGGCGAAACGCCTGAGGTCTGTAGTGTCTCGCTCATATCATGCTCCCGGCTTCTTCGACGGCCAGTT
>JAJFBI010000073.1 GCA_020697385.1 Microvirga sp.
ACGCCGGCGGCTGAACTGGTGAGCAAGGCTTCCTCCATGGCAGAGCTTGGCAAAGGGTCAGGGGACCCTCATACACCTGCTTTCCGCCCGGCGCACTACCCTTCCGAAGCTGCCCAGCTATGCCTTTAGCTGCGTCCGGAGCCGCTCTTCTTGCCGCCGCCATCCTGCTTGTTGACGGTCGCCCAGGCGCGTCGCTCGGCTTCCTTCTCGGACATGCCGCGGCTCTCGTAGGATTCCTCGATATGCTCGGCCTTGCGCTTCTGCTTGTCGGTATAGGCGGACTTGTCACCGCGGGACATGGCGCTCTCCTGATCGTGTCGCTGCTCGAATGAGATGACTTCTCACAGGCTCAACCGAACTGCCGGAGAACGGTTCCGTAACTCTGTTCTCAGGTGTCTGTCGCATCAGCCCGCTGGAGCAGATCTAGTTGGTAACCGCCCATCGACCCGGATCCTCCGTCTGGCCGATGAGGGCAAGACCATAGGCAATCGATTCGAACTGGTCAGCGGAGGTTAAGCAGTTCTCGCCGAAGCGCTCCACAAACAGGCGGCGAATGGCGGGCACGAAGGATGTGCCGCCCGTAAGGAAGACGCGCTCGATCTGCTCCGGCTTCACACCGGCCTTGGTGAGGGCCTCATCCACAGTGCCGGCAATCTTCTGGACATCCTCGGCGATCCAGCCTTCGAAATCAGCGCGAGTGATCCGCGCCTGGACATCGACACCCTCACCCTGAAAATGGAAATCTGCCTCCTCCTGGCTTGAGAGCGCCACCTTGGCCGACGACACGGCGCGATAGAGGGCAAAGCCCAGATCGTATTCGATGATGTCGATGAACTTCTCGAGCGGTTCGGGCTCGAGAGCCGCACGAGCGAGCTCCCGCAACTCCTTCAGGTCTCCGCTGCCCTTCATCATGGCGAGCTGGTTCCAGCGGGCAAAGTTGGCGTAGTAGTGGTTGGGGATCGACAGGATCTTGCCCATCGAGCGGTAGAGCCCACCCTTGCCGAGGCGGGGCGAAACCACCCGGTCAACTATTCGGTAATCGAACGCATCGCCGGCAAGCCCGATGCCCGCATGGCCCAAAGGCTCAGCGCGCAGCACTCCGCCTTTTCGGGAAAAGCGCATGACGGAAAAGTCGCTGGTGCCGCCGCCGAAATCGGCCACGAGCACGGTCGCATCGTGGTCGAGCTGCCGCGCATAGAAGAAGGCGGCTCCTACAGGCTCATAGACATAGCGGGCATGGTCTGCCCCGAGGCGACCGAAGGCAGCTCGATAGCGCTGCATGGCGAGATCGTCATCCGGGTTATAGCCGGCGAACTGGACCGGCCGGCCGATGACCACGTTCCGCGTGCCCCAATCCAACCGTGAGCCGCCATGGCGCGCCAGCGTGCGCAGGAAGGCGCTCAGCAGGTCCTCGAAGCCGTAGCGCTCCCGGAAGATGCGGGTTTCCTTGAAGGTGGCGCTCGCCGCGAAGGTCTTGAACGACTGGATGAACCGGTGGGCGTGGAGCCCTTCCAGAAACTGCTCGATGGCCCAGGGGCCGCCCTCGACCTCGGTGCGCAGGCCGTTGCCGTGGCGTTCGTCCCAGAAGCAGAGCGCGGTCACATAAACCTTGAGGCTCTCGCCTCCATGCTCGAAGGTCAGCGCCTCCACCTGCCCGTCCGGGCCTGCAATGGCCACAACCGTGTTGCTGGTGCCGAAATCGATGCCGATGGAAAAATCACGGGATTGTGGCATGGGGACCTCGGGCGCGGACGGGAAGGGCCGGACGGTCTATACGCCAAGGCTTTCGGAGCCAAGCGAAATTGCCGGTAAAAGTGCTTTCCCTACAGGCACTGCGACCCTGGCGCTGTGGACGGGCCGTTGACCCGGGGGCGCCCCGCACCGTAGAAGCCGCGCCTCAACCTATCGGAGACTTTCATGCTAACCATCGGTCAGCGCATTGCGAGCGAACTGAATGTCCAGGAATGGCAGGTCAAGGCGGCCGTCGACCTCCTTGACGGCGGTTCGACCGTGCCCTTCATCGCGCGCTACCGCAAGGAAGTCACCGGCACCCTGGACGACGCCCAGCTGCGCACCCTGGAGGAGCGACTAGGTTACCTGCGCGAGCTAGAGACCCGTCGCAAGACGATCCTCGACAGCATCCGCGAGCAGGGCAAGCTTACCGACGAGCTGGCGCTCCAGATCAACACCGCCGACACCAAGGCCCGGCTTGAGGATCTTTATCTCCCCTACAAGCCGAAGCGGCGCACCAAAGCGCAGATCGCCAAGGAGGCCGGGCTGGAGCCGCTGGCCGACCTGCTCCTGAAAGAGCCGACCCGTGACCCGAAGGAGGCTGCGGGTGCTTTCGTGAATGCCGAAAAAGAGATTGCCACTCCGGAGGCGGCACTTGAGGGCGCCCGCTCCATTCTGGTCGAACGTTTTGCCGAGAACGCGGAGCTGCTGGGCGGCCTGCGCGACATCTATTGGGAGCGCGGCAGCCTCACCTCCAAGGTGCGCGACGGCAAGCAGAAGGACGGCGCGAAATTTTCCGACTATTTCGACTTCGCCGAGCCTCTGCCCAAGCTGCCCTCCCACCGCATCCTCGCGCTCTTCCGCGGCGAGAAGGAGGAGATCCTCGATCTACGCATGGAAGAGGACAAGGACGCTGCCGAGCCCGGCTATGTGAGCCGCTACGAGGGCCGTGTGGCGCTGGCCTTCAACATCACCGACCAGGGTCGCCCCGGCGACAAGTGGCTGCTCGACACTGTCCGCTGGGCGTGGCGGACGAAGCTGCGATTCTCCATCGAACTCGATATGAAGATGAAGCTCTGGCAGCTCGCCGAGGACGAGGCGGTGAAGGTGTTTGCCGGCAACCTGCGCGATCTGCTGCTCGCCGCTCCCGCCGGCGCGCGCCCGACGCTGGGCCTCGATCCGGGCTACCGCACCGGCGTGAAGGTCGCGATTGTGGATGCCACCGGCAAGGTGGTGGCCACCGACACGATTTATCCCCACGAGCCCAAGCGGCAATGGGACGAATCCATCGCCATCCTGGCGCGTCTCTGCCGCGTCCACAAAGTCGAACTCGTCGCCATCGGCAACGGCACGGCCTCGCGCGAGACCGACAAGCTCGCGGCCGAACTGGTGTCGAGGCACCCGGACCTCAAGCTCACCAAGATCATGGTTTCGGAAGCGGGCGCGTCCGTCTATTCGGCCTCCGCCTTCGCCAGCCAGGAGCTGCCGGATCTCGACGTGTCCATCCGCGGCGCAGTGTCCATCGCCCGTCGTCTGCAGGATCCTCTGGCCGAACTCGTGAAGATCGACCCGAAATCCATCGGCGTCGGACAGTACCAGCACGATTTGGCCGAGTACAAGCTCTCCCGCTCCCTCGACGCGGTGGTGGAGGATTGCGTGAACGCTGTCGGTGTCGATCTCAACACGGCATCCGCCCCGCTGCTCGCCCGCGTGTCGGGCCTCGGCGACTGGGTCGCGCAGAACATCGTCACCCATCGTGACGCCAACGGCCCGTTCAAGACCCGCAAGGCCCTGACCAAGGTTTCGGGCCTCGGCCCCAAAACCTTCGAGCAGGCGGCCGGCTTCCTGCGCATCCCGAACGGCGATGACCCGCTTGATGCCTCCGGCGTCCATCCGGAGGCCTATCCGGTCGTGCGCCGCATCCTTGAAGCCACGAAGAGCGACATCAAGGTGGTGATCGGCAACGGCGCGGTGCTGAAGAAGCTCAACCCGCAGAGCTTCACGGACGAGAAGTTCGGTGTTCCAACCGTCAAGGACATTCTGAGCGAGTTGGAAAAGCCAGGCCGCGATCCGCGCCCCGAATTCAAGACCGCAACCTTCATGGAAGGCGTGGAGAAGATCAGCGATCTGAAGCCGGGCATGATGCTGGAAGGCGTCGTCACCAACGTGGCGGCTTTCGGCGCCTTCGTGGATGTCGGTGTGCACCAGGACGGGCTCGTGCACATCTCGGCGCTGGCCGAGACCTTCGTGAAGGATCCGCGCACCGTCGTGAAGCCGGGCGATATCGTGAAGGTGAAGGTGCTCGAGGTGGATATCCCCCGCAAGCGCATCGCGCTCACCATGCGCATGAGCGATCCGGGCGAGAAGCGGCCGGCAGGACGGCAGGATGATAACCGGGGAGCCTTCCAGAAGCACCGAGCTCAAGCGGACAGAAAGCCCGCTGCACAAGCGCCCGCCTCCGGTGGTGCTCTGGCAGACGCCATGCGCCGGGCGGCAATGGACAAGGGCAACCGCAAGTGACCTCAACAGGGATGGCTTGTGGCCGCCCCTGATCTGTTCTAGAAACAAAGCGTCTCACGGGGAGCCTCATACGGGGCTGAGAGGCGGCTAGGCCGCCGACCCGTCGAACCTGATCCGGGTCATGCCGGCGGAGGGAATGAGCATGCGACATCGCCATAAAAGCCATGCCCCGTGCAGTTTGCGCCGCCAGTCCGGCCTGCCTCTTGCATGGGAGCGCCCTTAAGATGTTACGCCGACTGCTTCTCACCTTCGTTTCGCTCGGTCTCGCCACGGGCCTCGCCCAGGCTCAGACCAAGCCGACACTCACCGTCTACACATACAGCTCGTTCGCCGGGAAATACGGTCCGGCCAAGACCGTCGAGGAACGCTTCGAGGCGACCTGCAACTGTGATCTCATCTGGGTCACCGCCGAGGACGCCGGCAGCCTGCTCGGGCGGCTGCGCCTCGAAGGCCAGAACACCAAGGCCGATGCGGTCGTCGGCCTCGACATGAACCTCGTGGCGGAAGCGAAGTCCCTCAACCTCTTTGCCCCGCACGGCACCGAGGTGAAGGACCTGTCGCTTCCCATCGAATGGAAGGACGACACCTTCATCCCGTTTGACTGGGGCTACTACGCCTTCGTGTACGATTCCAACAAGCTGCCGAACCCGCCCAAGAGCCTGAAGGAACTTGTCGACAATCCCAACGGTCCGAAGGTGGTGCTGCAGGATCCCCGCACCAGCGCGCCGGGCCTCGGCCTCCTGCTCTGGATGCAGAAGGTCTATGGCGAGAAGGCGGGCGAGGCCTGGGGCAAGCTCAAGCCCCGCATCGTCACCTTCACCAAAGGCTGGTCGGAAGCCTATGGCCTCTTCATGAAGGGCGAGGCCGACATGGTGATGTCCTACACCACGTCTCCCGCTTATCACATCGTCGCGGAGAAGAAGGACAACTACAAGGCCGCCGCCTTCACGGAAGGGCACTACCTTCATGTGGAGCTCGCCGGCATGACCCGCACGACGAAGCAGCCGGAACTCGCCAAGAAGTTCATGGCCTTCATCCTCAGCGAGCCGTTCCAGACGGCAATCCCTGAAACCAACTGGATGTACCCGGCGAAGAACCCGCCCTCCGGCATGCCAGCGGCTCTCAAGGGTATGATCGAGCCGAGCCAGGCGCTTCTCTTCACGCCCGAAGAGGTGCAGCAGAACCGCCGCGCCTTTACCGATGCCTGGCTCAACGCCACGGCGCGCTGATCGCCGATGCTGACCTTGAGGCTGCCCCATCCCGGAACTCTGGTGGCCTTTGCCATCCTCGGCTTGGTCGCGGGCGGCTTCATCGCGCTTGCCACATTCGATGGAGGAACGCCGACGCTTTTCTCCATCGGCCCTTACCTCGGTCGCGTGCTCGCCTTCTCGATCATCCAGGCGACGCTCTCGACCCTTCTGTCCCTTGCTCTCGGCATCGGATTGGCTCTTGCCCTTGTCCGCCGCACATTCCCGGGCCGCAACATCGTCCTGGCTGCCTTGAGCACCACGATGGTGATGCCCACCATCGTTGCCGTCTTCGCGGTCTTTGCCGTCTACGGACGAAGCGGCTGGCTCGCCGAAGGGCTTGCCGTCCTCGGATGGGAGGGAGGCTTCAGCATCTTCGGCTATCCCGGCATTCTCATCGCCCATGTGTTCCTGAACGCACCCTTCGTGGCGCGGATTACCCTGGACGGCCTGAGTCAGATCCCCGCCGAACATTGGCGTCTCGCGACGGCCTTCGGCTTCACGCCGGCGCAGATTTTCCGCCATCTCGACTGGCCCGTGCTGCGCACAGAATTGCCCGGCATCGCGGCCCTCATCTTTCTCATGTGCTTCAAGAGCTTCGCCATCGTGCTGGCTCTGGGCGGCGGCCCGAGCCGTTCCACCCTGGAGGTGGCGATTTACGAGGCTCTGAAGATCGATCTCGATTTCGGCCGCGTGGCCTGGCTGGCGCTGATTCAGCTCGCGATCTGTCTCTCGATGACCGCGCTCCTCCACTGGGCCTTCACGCGCCCACCGGTCGGCCACACCATCCGCAGCCTCGTCCGGCGGCCCGATTCCAATGCTTCCAGCCTAAAGGTCCTGGACAGCGTTGTGCTCGCGATCGCAGCCCTGTTCCTCGCGCCGCTCGCGCTCAGCGTCTTCACCGGCGCTCGCAACATTCCCGACATCCTGGAAGCGGATCTTCTTCAGGCTTTCGTCACGAGCATGATCATTGCGGCAGCCGCAGCCGTGATCGCCTGCGTTCTATCTCTCGCGCTCGCCACGGCAGGACGACGCAGACGTCTCGCCCTGCGCTCGCCACGCATCGCGGCCTTCTATGACTTCCTGCCCGACACGCTGCTTGCCGTTCCTCCCTTTGCACTGACGGCTGGCTTGTTCCTGCTGATCCAGCGCTTCGGAGATCCTTCATCCGCCGGCCTCATTCTCCTGCCGCTCATCAACGGACTGGCCGCACTACCCTTCGCCTACCGCTTCGTCGCGCCGCATCTGCTGACCGTGGAGGAACGATATGGCCGGGTGGCGGCCTCTCTCAGCGTGACCGGATGGGCGAAGCTGACAATCATGGATTGGCCCGTGCTCAAGCGTCCGCTCGCCGCTGGCTTCGCGCTGGCCATGGCCCTGTCGTTCGGCGACTTCGGCATCATTGCCCTGTTCGGCGGCACGGAGTTGGTGACGCTGCCTTACCTTCTCTACGAACGTCTCGGCGCTTACCGGCTCGACGAGGCCTCGGCCATCGGTCTCGTCATCGTTCTGGTCGCCTTCCTCCTCGCTCATGTTTCAGGTCGCTTGTCCCATGCTGGTGATTGAGAACTGCCGCCTGACTTGGCCCGATTTCGTGGCCGATTACTCGTTGAGGGTGCAGACGGGGCACCTCTGCGCCGTCATTGGTCCGTCCGGCGGCGGCAAGACGACCTTGCTGCACATGATCGCCGGCTTCGAGACGCCGGAGAGCGGAAGGCTGACCTTCAACGGCGAGAACCTGCTGCCGCTCGCACCGGCCAAGCGGCCGACGGCAATCGTGTTCCAGGATCATAACCTGTTTCCGCACCTGAACGTCGTGCAGAACGTGGGCCTCGGCATACGGCCTTCCTTAAATCTGACCGAAGATGAAAAGCTGCTCATCGAGGAAACCCTAGAGGCCGTCGGCCTTGAAGGCTTCGGAACCCGCAAGCCCGGCGAGATGTCCGGGGGGCAGCGCCAGCGCGTGGCCCTAGCCCGCGCCCTGGTCTCGGGCCGTCCGCTGATCCTGCTCGACGAGCCCTTCAGCAGCCTCGACCCCACGCTTCGTCGCGACATGATCCTCCTGGTCGACGAGATGCGGCGCAGGCGTCCCGTCACCATCCTGATGACGATCCACACCCCCGAGGATGCTGCCGACGTGGCCGATCAGATGGCGTTCGTCGCTGACGGCAGGGTGGCGGCCTCAGGTCGGCCCGCCGATATCCTCAACAGTGCACTGGCGCCGAGGATCGCGGCGGCTGTGTCGGATTCGTAAAAGGCATCAATCTCATACGTCATCACCAGCCTTGTGCCGGTGATCTCGATTGGAAGGGTTCCGAGCTTCACAGGGTCGGGATGGCCGGGACAAGCCCAGCCATGACGTGGTGGGTACTAACCCCGCTCAGGCAGAATCGACAGGCCGGCCGCATCGAACACATGAAGCGCGCGGCTCGGCACATGGGCGGTATAGGCGCCGCCTGGAGTCGCCTCGGTCTCGCCGGGAGCACGGACGATGACATCGTCCCCGCTGGCCAGCCGCATATAGACGTAGCTCGACTCGCCGAGTTGCTCCACGGCGTCGATGGTGCCCCTGAGAGATGTGAAATCCGCGCCTCCCACCTCCATGTGTTCGGGCCTGATGCCCACCGTCACATGGTCGCCTGGGTTCACGCTGCCGGGTCTCACATCCAGGGCAGCCTCGGTGCCGGCAAAGGCGATGGTGGCCTGCCCTTTGCTGACCCGAAGAACCTGTCCTTTGATGAAGTTCATGCGCGGCGAGCCGATGAAGCCGGCAACGAACAGGTTGCGCGGCGAGCGGTAGAGCTCCAGCGGCGCCCCCACCTGCTCGATCCGGCCCTGGTTCAGCACCACGATCTTGGAGGCGAGCGTCATGGCCTCGACCTGATCGTGGGTGACATAGATCATCGTGGCGCCGAGATCCCGATGAAGCTTGGCGATCTCGAGACGCGTGTTGACGCGCAGCGCCGCATCGAGATTCGACAATGGCTCGTCGAAGAGAAAGACGCTGGGGTTGCGCACGATGGCACGGCCGATGGCAACGCGCTGCCTCTGGCCGCCCGAGAGTTCCCGCGGCTTGCGATCAAGAAGCGGAGTTAGTTTAAGGATTTCTGCGGCCTGCCGCACCCGGCGGTCCGCCTCGGCCTTGTCGGTCTTGGCGAACTTCAGCCCGAACGCCATGTTCTTGTAGACATTCATATGCGGGTAGAGCGCATAGGACTGGAACACCATGGCGATCTTGCGATCTGCCGGCGGCAGCTCGTTCACCCGCCTTTTGTCGATCCTGATTTCGCCGCCGCTCACCGTCTCGAGGCCGGCGATGATGCGCAGCAATGTGGACTTGCCGCAACCGGACGGACCAACGAAGACCACGAACTCCCCGTCTTCGACTGAGAGATTGATGTCACGCAGGATCTCAGTTGCCCCGAAGGACTTCGCAACACCGTGAAGGGAAACCTCAGCCATTGCGATCAATTCCAACCATGAAACCTCACTTCACGGCGCCGGCCGTAAGGCCGCGCACGAGGTAGCGCGAGAACAGAAGATAAAGAACGAGCACGGGTGCGATCGCCAGCGTGAGCGAAGCGAGAACCGCGTTCCAGTCGGTCACGTATTGGCCGATGAACTGCTGTACGCCGAGCGTGATTGTCTGCTTGCCGTCGCCCGGCGCCAGGATCAGCGGGAACCAGAGGTCGTTCCAGACCGGCACCATGGTGAACACCGCCACCGTCGCGATCGCCGGGCTGATCAGCGGCAGGATGATGCTGAAGAAGATCCGGTACTCGCTCACGCCATCGCAGCGGGCCGCATCGCGCAGGTCCTTCGGGATCTGCTGGATGAACTCGCCGAGGATCAGGATCGCGAGAGGCAGCCCCTGCGCCACATAGACGAGAATGAGGGCCGTCAGGGTGTTGACGAGATTCAGCTCCACCATCATGCGCAGAATGCTGACGCTGCCCAGCCGGATCGGCACCATGATGCCGATGGCGAGATAGAGACTGAGCAGCGTGTTGCCGCGAAAGCGATATTCCGTCAGTGCCCAGGCGGCCATGGCTCCGATCAGGACGATGAGCACAAGGGACACGATTGTGACGGTGAGGCTGTTGAAGAAGTAGAGGCCGAAATCTGAATTGGCGAAGACACGGTC
>JAJFBI010000656.1 GCA_020697385.1 Microvirga sp.
CGATCCCGAGAGGCTGGTCTGGACTTTGGACGCGCAGCCGGCTGAACTCGTCTGGGCGTAGGATCGCCAGTCGCTCGCGTGCGCACTACTCAGCCGCCGGGCCGCCCTCCCGACCTCGGCCGCGATCGGCACGTAGGTGTAGGTCTTCGAGATGATCCGCCGACGGCCGTTGAGCCAGAGCAGGATCAGGTAGTCTGGGAACGCTTGGGGCGATCGCCGGCACTCGCCTTCTGCTGGAAGGATCAGCGCCGAGGACCACGCGAGAGCCGCCTGGACACAGGGCGCGAAGCCCTATTTCAGGTGCTGTGCCAAGTACTTGTTCATCTCTAACATCGTCACCTTGTCTTTTCCGAAGATCGGGCTGAGCTTATCGTCCGCCAGGATTTCCCGGCGGTTCTCGGGATTTTGCAGGTTCTGCTTCTTAATGTAGTCCCAAACCTTCTTCACCGCCTGACCCCGGGCCAAGGGATCGGGGCCGACCACGGCCGCCAATTCCTTGGACGGCTGCAGCGGCTTCAGGAGCGCGGGGTTGGTCTTCTTGGGCCCCGTGGTCGCTGAGGCTGCTTTGACTCTCGGCGTTTTGGTCGTCATCCTTTCCTCCCAGCGTGCGTGGTGCCCTTTTTGCGCCTCACGATCGAACCGCGCGCCGTACGCCAAGCGGACCCACGGCTTCCGCATCCGGGTCAGCAGGCACCGTAACGCTCTCCGGGATGCGTATACTCGAGCAGCGGATCTCGCCGGTGAGCTTGCAACTCGGGCGACGCTCCCGATCCGACCAGTCGTTTTTCACGGCATCGAAACGACAGACTGCGCCTTAGAACCCGACGCCGAAGCCCAGCCCGGCCCAGAGGATGCCCTCGTCGAGGCTGCCTGAGTTTCGGAACTGATAGTCGTACGCCACCTTGGCGCGCATAGCGAAGCCTTCAAATAGCTCGACGTTGAAGCCGATCTCGGGTCCCGCCACAAGCCCGTTCTGAACGCCCGGGCCGTACACGCCGCCGAAGTTGGCGGCGAGGAAGGGCCTCACGATGCCCAGATCCGGGGCGAAATCGAGGCTTATTATGGACCGTCCGTTCACGCCGTCGTTGTCGCCGTTGAAGCTATACAAGATAGCCTGCTTGAGCGACACGCCGCCAAGGAAGCCTGGAAGAGCGCTGTAGGTGATTTCGCCCCCGACAAGATCGTTCTCGCCGCCATCGTCCGTTTCACCGAAATTGTGCCCGTAAATGGGACCGATGGTGAACAGGTTGCGGCGCTCCACCTCCGGCTCCTCAATCGGCGCCGGAGCCGGTGCGGCTACTACCGGCGCGGGAGCTGGCGGTGGCTGCGGCACCACAATCTCGACCCGGCGATTGCGCGGCTCGCGGACCCCGTCCGCGGTTGGCACCAGCAAGTCTCCTTCGCCCCGGCCGAGCGTGACGATGTCCGTGGTCGGGACGCCTTCGCTCACGAGCTCGTCCGCCACGACCTCGGCACGTCGCTGCGAGAGCTCCAGATTGTGGGCCGCCGAACCGGAGGTATCAGCATAGCCGGTGACGCTGACCTGTGGCGTGCCGCCTTGCCGGTAGTCCTCGGCCGCTTGGGCAATGACCCCGCGGTTCTGCTCGGTCAATGTGGCCTGATCGAGACCGAAGGTCACGAGATAGCGGCCAGGGCTTTCCATTCCAGGCTGCGCCATTGCCTCTGTACCGCCGGATTGGGCATGCGCAACCGGCACCGTCAGGGCCAGCAGCGATGCGCCGACCGAGAGCGCTGTGATATTCAGCCTCAGGATTCCTTCAGGGTCCCTGCCACCGCAGATGCCTTGCTGGCCGTTCCAGCACAGAGATAGCATGCATGTTCCTCCAGGGCTTGAGGTAAGGCGGCCTGTACTAGTGCACAGACGCGTTCAGACGATTCAGCTTGGCGAGGATGGGGTCGGCGGGGTTGGTCCAGGTGAAGGGCTTGGGATCGTCGTTGTGCTCGGCGATGTAACGGTTGATTGCAGCCTGCAGTTCGACGATCGAGCGGAAGCTGCCGCGGCGGATCCTGCGGCGGGTGAGCGCCGAGAAGAAGGTTTCGACCGCGTTCAGCCACGAGCCCGAGGTCGGCGTGAAGTGGAAGACCCAGCGCGGGTGCCGGGCGAGCCAGGCGAGGACCTTGGGATGCTTGTGGGCGGCATAGTTGTCGAGGATCGCGTGGAGCACCTTGCCGGCCGGCACGCCGCGCTCGACGGCATTCAGAAAGCGGATGAACTCCTGATGCCGGTGGCGCTGCATGCAACGGCTGATCACGGTGCCCTCGAGCACGTCGAGTGCGGCGAACAGCGTGGTCGTGCCATGGCGCTTGTAGTCATGCGTCATCGTCCCGGCTTTGCCCGGCCTCAACGGCAGACCCGGTTGCGTGCGATCGAGCGCCTGAATCTGCGATTTTTCGTCGACCGAGAGCACGATCGCGTGCTTGGGCGGGTCCATGTAGAGGCCGACGATGTCCTCGAGCTTGGCGGCGAACGCGGGATCATTGGAGCGCTTGAAGGTGCGGATGCGGTGTGGCTGCAGCTTGTGCGCCTGCCAGATCCGCTGCACCGAACGCAGACTGATGCCGGTTGCCTTGGCCATGGCCCGGCCGGTCCACTGCGTCGCCGCGCCGGGCGGCTCGGCGCAGGTCAGCGCCACCACGCGCTGCACGGTCGCATCGGCCAGCGGCGCCTTGCCCGGCTTGCGGCTGGCATCGCGCAGCAGGCCGCCCACGCCGCCTTCGGCAAAGCGCCCTTGCCAGCGCCAGACCGCCG
>JAJFBI010000657.1 GCA_020697385.1 Microvirga sp.
TTTGCAGCCCCGCTGAACATCCGTGCCGCACTGACGTTGTGAAGTTATGAAACACCCGCAGACCAACGTCTTCACGCACCTAATCGCCCGCTACCTTAAGTGGGCGTACTCCTCTCGCGCAGCGGAGCCGGCTCCGCCCCGCCTTCAAGCTTTGCTTGATCGCCTCGCGCTGGCAAAGAAACCAGAGGACCAGGGGTCGCCATGGACCCATTATCAGAAGTCAGACTGATGCTCTGAGCTTGGTCGATATTTCGCGTTCGTGCCGCGAAGCGCGGCGCGAGCTGACCAGCGCGGTGATCGGGATGCGGCGGCGATCACTCTTGAAGGCTGGGGCGGAGACGGTCGTAGAGAACATCGACGAGCTGGCGTTCCTGCTCACCGGCTATCGGAAGTTCTATCAGCTCAAGCCGCACTCGACCTCGTGGACGAGCCCGTCGTCGCCGCCGCCAAATGATCGCGAAACCGCTTCCAAGGTCGCGCGTTGATTGACTAAAAACGGGGTCTCTTTTCGTGGAATCTCTTCAAGCAATTCTGCTTGTGGTCATGGGGACCACTGTCGTCTTGTCGGTCGCCTCGATACCTTGGCGTGTCTGTCACGAGTGTATGACGAGATCGCCTGCCTTCACCCGCTTCTCCCTACCTGGCGCGCTTTGCGCGTACTTGGCGGCTCTCGCCGGCATCGCTGTTGCTGGCTCGACCGCTCTGGGAGGGTGACGCCCGACGCGCAGATACGTGCCTGACAGGCCCCTCGGGCCCTGACCAAAACACCTCGTGCGCCGTGAACAGAAAGGGCGGCCGAAGCCGCCCTGAGTGGGGTCTCTCAACCCGAATAGGAGAACCATGCCCTCATGAAGAGCGACGCCAGAGTAGCTGCGTTTCGCTCCGATCAGCAACCCCGGCAGACACTCCCCATGATTGCGGCTGCCGGATCGTTCGTGCCGCGCCGGCCAGCCTTCGCCGGGCGCTCTCGTTTTTCCGCCTGCCTGATTGCAGGACGGCCTCGGCGGCTGCGCTGAACAGCGCGGGAACGTCGAGGGGGGCGCGAAACCCTTTCCTCCACGATAGGCCGCATCAGGATGGTGGGCATGCGCGAACGGCTAGGAACGAGGCCGCTCGGCTGAGGAATTTGAGACGCGGCGGCGGATGGGTTGATCGCGGTCGGGTTTCTGATGTCCGAGGGCCGCCGCCGGGTTCGTTGAACTTGGGTTCCGCACATCCGAAGCCGCTGCGCTCGGGTTTATCGCGAGAGGTTGCGCTCGCGTGTGGTGACCTGCGCCAACGATCAGAACAGCCGCGAAGGCGAGCGGCCATAGCCTCCTCATTGGTGCCGCCTTTCGTCCCCCGCCGATCCACTATGAACCCCTGCCCCGGCCTTGACTACCGGGAGCTTTGCTGTTCACAATTCTCAAGAAATGCGAACAAAGGCGCGACCTAAGTCGCGGGCCACCATGGCGAAGAGAGAGCTGATCCCGGCGGTCGCATATTTGCGCACGTCATCGGCCGCCAACGTCGGCGCGGACAAGGACAGCGAGCGCCGGCAGCGCGAGGCGATCCACGGCTTCGCCAAACGTGCCGGGTACGAGATCGTCGAAGAGTTCTACGACGCGGCCGTCAGCGGGGCCGACGCCATCGACGCCCGCGCCGGCTTCGCCGCCATGCTCAAGCGGATAGAAGGCAACGGCGTTCGGACGATCATCGTCGAAACCGCCAGCCGGTTCGCCCGCGACCTCATGGTTCAGGAGGTCGGCTACGCGAAGCTGCACGAGCGTGGAATCGATCTCATCGCCACCGACAGCCCGCAATCCTTCATCGACGACACGCCGACGGCGCGGCTCGTACGCCAGGTGCTTGGAGCCATCGCCGAGTTCGACAAGGCCATGACGGTCGCGAAGCTACGCGGGGCTCGGGAGCGAAAACGCGCGACAGGAGTCAAGGTGGAGGGCCGCAAGTCACATGCCGAGGTACGCCCTGAGGTCGTCGCTGAGGCGAAGCGGCTGAGGCGCAGGCGGCCAAAGGGTGGGCAGAGATCGTACCGGCAGATCGCGGCGGAGCTATCCAAGGCCGGGTACTCCAACTCTAGAGGCCGGCCCTTCTCGGCGTCTTCGATCAAGGCAATGACTGAGGCACGCTGAAGAGAGAGCTGAAGAGAGAAGGGGCGGCCGAAGCCGCCCAGTGCGGAAGTAACCTTCCTATCTCACAATCGAAGTATGAAATCTGAGGCCGTAGTCGATCAGTCCGAGGCAGAGAACCGTGTACCACTTACTGTTGAAAGCTGCTTGCGCGAGCGAGCTGACGCATGCCTACTCCATGCGGACAGCCGTTAGTCCACGCCGGACTTGTATGTGCCTATCCGGGACTCCCCATCAAAGTTGGGCTGGTTGTGATCCTTGCGAGGAATTTCGCACTCAATCATATGGCTACCGCCAAGATATCGATTACCCGACAGTGTTATGGTTGCAGTCTGTATTCCGAGGTCGTTCTGTCCATCCCAACCATCAGATTCCCACTCAAGCGCGTGAGGGTGGTTGTAACGCGCCCGGCAGCGAACTTTGTCCTGCCGATTAGCATTAACTACCGAGATTTGCAGTTTTTGAGAGTGATCGGTCTTTGCTTCGTGTATCAACGGACAGAAAACACGCATAGTTTCAGTGCCGCGATTGGCAATTTGTCCTGACGGATAAATCCACAATGCTCCGCCGAACGTCTGACAAAACAATGGAGAGTAGACAAACTGCGTTGCAGTGGCTGCATTCGCTTCAAAATTAAGC
>JAJFBI010000658.1 GCA_020697385.1 Microvirga sp.
TGAAGGGATCGGTCAGGTGAAGCCGGTCGAGCACTCTGGAAGCTTGTTCGGGCACGTCCCGAAGGCCTCGATCAGCCGCCGGGCCAGCTCCTCCAATTCCTCCTCGGGCTCGGCTTCCGGATCGGCGACCGGGAGATCGTTGCTGATGTGGATATGGATGTCATGGAGAGGCAGCGACCGCTCAAGAAGCTTCCATAGGCGCTCAGCGTCACCTGCTTCCTGCAGGCCTCCCATGGCCAGCGCCATTACGACAGGGTGGTCCCGGTTGATCCGCCATGCGGCGGCACCTCCGCGCAATTCGTGACGCGCCCACAAGGGCACGCGCGTCGCATCAACTTGGCTGCCTCTGTGGGTATAGACCTTCCTGCTGCGAGCTGTCACGGCCCCGACGATTCGCTTGAGGTGCGGCCGAAGGGCTGGCGGCGGCTCGGCCATGGTCTTGCGGACGTCAACCTTCCAGATGTGGTCGAGCTCTACAGGCACGTCCACCCGAATGCGCGCCAGACAAACAAGTTCGTCTGGCGGGACAATGCGAAACCATCCGCCAGCAACGACCAGGCGGCCGCCTCGATAAACGTAAAAGCCATGCGTGGTCTTCAGATTCTCCCGTCCACCGGCGCGATCGAGTTCTGTCCCCTTCAGCCTAGAGGGGAAGGGTAAGACGAAGGGCGCTACGACGACCTCGTGCCCATCAACACGGAAGGTCTCCCGATGAAGCGCCTGCCCTCGTGGATGGCCGTCCAGAAACGGATCCAGCCTGGGGAGAGGCCGATCGTTGATCGTGATATCGAAAGCACCGACTATTTCACCAGAGAGAAACCGATGGAAGGACAGCGCCAGATAGTCGGCCGCCCCTTCCATTGCCATGTCGAGCCTCGATTGGTTCTCGCCGGAGCCGATCGCGAGCAAGCGGTCCAGTTCCTGCCAGATCACGGCCGTACCGCAATTCCGGCCTGCCAATATGGCAAGCACTCCGGGGTGAATGGCGGCCTCGTCTGGCCGATCGAGCCACCACGTGCAGCGGCGGTCGCACTCGTCCAAATCCCAGGCGGCAGCGACCATGCGCCCACCCTTGATCGAGACAACCGTCAGACGGCGGCATTGTGACAGCGAAGCCGTCTTGAGCCCGAGCCCGAACCGGCCAAGGTCCACGCCGCTGCGGGTCCCCCGAGGGTCCCGGCTCCCAAACCGCATCGCGGCGACAAGTTCAGCCTCATCCATGCCCGCGCCATCATCCAGCACTGCGACAAAGGGATCAGGGGCGGCCGCAAACCTTATCGCGACGATCCGGGATCCAGCTGTAATGCTATTGTCGACGAGGTCCGCGAGGGCTGCCGAGGAGGTGTACCCAAGAGCCCGAAGCGACTGCATGAGCATCGGTGCGACTGGAGGCAGTTCCAGTCCCGAAGATTTAGGCTCCTGGGGATCGGTGGCATGCATGATGGACCTATTGCACCGATTCGGCACAAAAGCGATCTCTATTTTCTACCTCTGCTACACATCTGGGCCGCCGCGGTGAGGAGGCTGGAATCGTGCTCAGGGACGTTCACGAGCGCGCCTGCCTTCGGCGGTGAGGTCAGGATACCGTCGCATGCGCGTACGACGCTTGGAGGTCCCCAAGCCCGGAGCGCCGAGGCGAGATGCAGCATCGCGCTGAGATCTCCTCACTGCTCCGGGCAACGCCCCGCTAACTCAGCGTCGCAATTTTTCTCATTCCGTACGAAGCGCTCGCAGCGCTCCAGTACTTCTTCAATCGGCTGCCGGGCGGGCCCCCGTATCGAGCACTCCCACACCACCAGAACCCGCCAACCAGCAGCATGGAGCGTCTCGCAGGCGTGGCGGTCACGAGCCCTGTTGGCGTTGATCTTGGCAGCCCAGAAAGCTGGCCGCGTCGCTGGCATTTTTGCCATCGGACAGCCATGCCCATGCCAGAAACATCCATGCACCAGAATCACAGCGCGATAAACGCGAAACACCAAGTCGGGTCGTCCTGGCAGATCTTTGAGGTGGAGTCGAAATCGGAGACCGCGGGCATGAAGCCCTCGCCGCAGGATCAGCTCTGGCCTCGTATCCCTGCCGCGGATGCGGCTCATGTTGAGCCGCCGCTGTTCGGATGTGAGGACGTCTGCCAAGACCCGATTACACCGCAACTGCGGTAGCGTCGGAGCCTGCCGCATATAGCGCTCGGATTATTTGCATGCTGTTCCTCAATTGTTGGCCAAGTCGATAGGCGAGCAGCGGGGGTACGGCATTGCCAATCTGCCTGAATGCTGAATTCATCGAGCCGGCGAACGCGAAACCGTCAGGGAAGCTCTGTAACCGTGCCGCCTCCCGTACCGAAATCGTTCGCGCCTGCAGATTATCGAAATGGATGTGACTATAGCTGTCCTTCCCAAGATGCGCCATCAAGGTTCTTGAAGGCTCGTCGGGATGAAGTTTCCACCACTTGTTGGGAAAGCCGTCGACCCGGTACGGCGGGACGATACGGCGCCGCAGTTCCTGCGGAGAAACAGGCTCTCCTCCCTCGCATCCGGCGTCGAGCGCATCGCGGAGCAACGCCTCGGCGATGCGGTGGGCATCGGGGTACTCGTCGCCTGGACGCATGCGCTCGAAGATCCGCCAGTCGCGCGGAAGATTACGGATCACATGGTCCAGCGGGCCCTCGACAGAGGATTCGAACCCGGGCCACAGGCGCAGCATCCGCGCGTAGGCTGAGGGCCTTCCCCGGCGGTAGCCGCTGGGCACGTCGAATCTTCTGGGCCCGT
>JAJFBI010000659.1 GCA_020697385.1 Microvirga sp.
GGCCGCGCCGTCGATCACCTCGCGGCCCTCAGGGGGATAATAGTACATGCCCTTCGCGCGGGCGATCATACGCGGGCGCTGCTTGAAGGAGCGGTTTGCCGTGAACGGAAGCCACCAGGCCTCAAGGTCGGTGGGTGCGAGGGAGTCGTTGGCGGCTCTGGAAATCTGGGCGGTCATGGCTTTTCCCCGGAAATAGCTGGCCGGGAGCCTAGAGCATCGGACCCAAAAGTGGAATGCACTTTTGGGATCGATCCGATGCTCCCTTTCTGAAGCGGCGCATCGTTCCTGGCAGAAAACCGAATTCACTTTTCTGCACGATGCGCTAGCAGCCGTTTCCCGGGCGCAGCAAAAGGAACTTTGCGCCGAGCCATGAGCGAGGCGCAACCCTCGAGCTACATCGTCATGCCGGTCGCCTCATAGCCGGCGGTATTGAGAGCCTGGGTCACTTCAAGAGCCTGCGCCGTGGTGACCACATGCACGCGTCCATGATCCAGATCCACCTCGACCTTGGCGCCGGGATCCAGGCGCTGGATCGCCTTGGTGACCGCATTGACGCAGCCCTGACAGGTCATTCCCTCCACCTGCATGAGCAGATCCTTGCGAGGTTCTTCCATCGATACGCCCTTTCCGAACTGTCTTGTCGGCACTGAGCGAGCAACGCGCGGGTGCGCAAAAATGTCCATTGCGGGAATGCGAAACTTGCCTGGCGATTCGTCTTGATTCACTTTCGGTTAAGACGCTGATTCGGCATCTGCGCCGAGCCAGGGGAGCGGGGGCACCCATGGTCATTACCAAGAAAATCGTTCCGGTCCTGAAGGACCGGAAGGCGGCTTTGCTCGCCTTCACGCCAGCCTTCCTGACGGCATCCGCCGCGGCCTATTGGCCGCTGGAGGCGGGACTCGTCATGCCGGTCTTCGCCGTTCTGATCACGATGGTGATCGGCAGTCTCCTCATCCTCCGGCAACAGGCCGAAGCGGCCCGCCCTGCGGCTCCCCTCGTGCCGAGACCGAGCAGGAGAGCGGGAGAAGGACCGGCCGGTCTTCTGCGGGACCTCGCCAAGAGCGCGGGCGCGCCGGAGAGTGGCGCGCAGGCTGTCCAGGCGCTGCACACCAGACCTGCCCTGACGCTTGTGAGTGGCACAGCGGCGCGGCCTGAGAGGTTTCCCGAACCGTCCCTGCTCCCTTCTATCCACCGGCTCTCAGCCGACGAGACGAGCCGGATCAGGCTCGTCACCCAGGCGTTCGAGGCCGACCGGATCGAGCTGCACCTGCAGCCCATCGTGTCGCTGCCGCAACGCAGGATCCGCTTCTATGAGGTCTTGGCGCGGCTGCGTCTGGCGGACGGGACCCTGCTGGCCCCAGTCGAGTTCCTGCCGATCCTGGAATGCGCCGGCCGCGCCTCCGATTTCGACCGGCGGATCCTGATCCGCGCCATGGCGGTCGCCCGCCATCTCATGAGCCGCGGCAGCGAGGCCATAGTGGGGGTGAACCTGTCGGCCCATGCCATCGTCGAGCCGGGCTTCCTGTGGTCGCTCGCCGGCCTGCTCGATGCCGAGCCCGAAATTCTCGGCAGGATCGTCCTGGAAATGCCTCAGCACAGCTGGCGCCATCTCGATGCCGACCTGAAGGCCGCGCTGGCGTCCTTGCGGGAGCGCGGCGTACCATTCTCCCTCGACCGTGCGGCCGATCTCCGGTTTGATCCGAAGGCGCTGGCCGATCTCGGCATCCGCTTCATGAAGCTGCCGGCGGACTTGATGATCAAGGCCGCCGAACAGCAGGATGGACGCTATGCGGGACCGGAACTCGACGTGCGGGACTTTGCTTCCATGCTGCGCCGCCAGGGCGTCCGGCTGATCGCCGAGCGGGTGGATCAGGACGACATGGTGCCGGTCCTCGCCGACCTCGGCGTCCCGCTCGCGCAGGGCTTCGCCTTCGCGGCGCCGCGCCCGGTCAAGCCGGAGATCGCCGGCGAGCCGGATGCCCCGCGCCCCTTCGGCCTGGAGGATGCGCCAACCCACCTCCGGCGTGCCGGTTGACTTGGAAGTCGCAAGGTCCTACCCGCCGGTCTCATCATCTTAATGTGCGCATCGTGTGGACCGGAAAACCGGGTCCACTTTTCGCTGACGCGGCCCTTCGGGTCCGCACGACATGCTAGTGAGACCCTATGACCGCTCTGACCCGTCCCCTTCACGTCGAGGGGCTGCAGCCCCTCGCTGACCGCTACGATCTCATCCTCTGCGATGTCTGGGGCGTGCTGCACAACGGCGTGAAAGCCTATGAGGCCGCAAGCGATGCGCTCACGCGCTTTCGCGCCAAGGGCGGGCGGGTGGTGCTCGTCTCCAACGCTCCGCGCCCCGGCGCCTCGGTGGGAACGCAGCTCGACGGATTCCAGGTGCCCCGCTCGGCCTATGACGCCATCGTCACCTCGGGCGACCTGACCCGGCTCGCCATCGAGGAGCGCATCGACAGGATCGTGCACCATATCGGGCCTCCCCGCGATATGCCGATCTACAAGGGTCTCGACGTGCGCTTCGGCTCCATCGCGGAGGCGGATTACGTGGTCTGCTCCGGCTTCGACAACGACGAGGAGGAGACGGTCGAGGATTACCGCCCGCAGCTCGAGGCGATGCGCCAGCGCAACCTTTTGATGGTCTGCGCCAATCCCGATCTCGTCGTCGAGCGCGGCCACATGATCCTGCCCTGCGCGGGCACCATCGCGCTCGCCTATGAGGAGATGGGCGGCGAGGTCTTCTACGCCGGCAAGCC
>JAJFBI010000660.1 GCA_020697385.1 Microvirga sp.
GATATTCACGAACAGGTTATGCGCATGCGAGCCGAGATTTCTGTCCTTCCGTGCTAACTGTGCTGAGAGTCTTCCGTCGCTGGCCGCCTGAACAACCTCTTTACCGAACCCATGGCCCAGCCATGGCGCCGCTTCCGCGATCGAACTCCACTCGCGCAGTGCTTGCAAGCGCCGGTCGTCGTCCGGCCCTCGGACGCCATTAACGTACGCCATCACCAGCGCCGCCGCGGCAACGGCCGCGCCGATGGCGAGTGCCACGGCCCTTCGCTGCTTGCTGGATAGCAGCGGCCACTGCCATACGGCAAAGACCGCGAGCGCAACGACTAGGGCCAGCCAGAACATGCGATTCAAGCTCGCGAGGCCAGTTAGGATTGCCAGACCAAGGGCGCCGTAGACAAGGCCGCGGTAACGACGGTCGCCGTCTCGGATCAAGAGGAGCGTCAGCGGCACTGCATACACTGCAAGTGTGCTGGAGACACCCGGCCCGGGGTAGTAGTACGCCAGTAGGGAGGTGCTGCCGCTGGCAGATCCCACTACCAGGCGAGTCGCAAGCTCCCCGAGGGTCAATATCGCGAGCGCTACCATGCTTCCGGCCAATGAGATCGCAATAAAGCTGAGCGCCTTTGGCTGTCTGGAGGCCGTGTATGCACCGTAGAACACACCGAATGGCATGGCGACATCGGTGACCACGCTCTTGAGCGTCGGTTCGGCACCGATCGACCACCACGCGGACGTCAGGCAGAGCGCGAGCCAGAGCGACGCCGGAACCGCCAAAAGCGGAAATGCCCGCTGCCGCACCAGCACCACGAGAGCCCACACCGCGATCAGCGCGGCCAGCGTATTGCGCAAACCCGTGAGATGCGCAACGTGCAATACCGGGATGAGCATGCTTAGTGCAAGAACCAGATTCATGCCTCTACGTGTCGATTCAAGGCTTGAAACATGAAGCAGCGGTCCCCGAGGTTCTTGCGTACGGAAACGTCAAAGTGCTCGGAAAGCAGGTTCAACACCTCGAAATCGTGCCTGCCGTGAAGCTCCCCTATGATGAACTTGCAGCTGCTGAGGAACGAGGAGCCGAGGTCGTTCAGCACTTCCCACTCCGAACCCTCGACGTCTATCTTCACCACATCGGCGGCATTGATTCCCAGCTCCTCGCACTGTCGCCGCGCGGCCCGCATCGCGACGCGCACGGTCCGCTGTCTATCGCTGCCCGTGGCGACCCGTGAATACCCGCCCAGGTTGCTGGGCACGTCCGAATGGAGCATCTCAATCGTTTCATCCGCCTCGCCCAGGGCTACCGGTTGCCTTTGAACGCGGGTGAGATGCTGCGTATTGCGTGTGAGCAGGGAGAAGTTTTCTGTCACCGGCTCGAAGGCGACTATCCGTGCGTCCTCGAAAAGCGCGGCGAGATAGAGGGTGGAGATTCCGATGTTGGCACCGATGTCCAGAACTGTGCGCACTGTGCCGAGAGCCGCGCGCGCGGCGGGCTCGATCGCGTACTCACCCTTGCGCCCGCGCTTGAGCAAGATGGTATAGATGAGTTCCGTATCGCTGCTTCCGGGCCTGTACCAGATCGGGTGGCCATTCCAGACATAGCTCGAGAACACCCCGGCGGCATACTGCTTGCGGTCGTCGAGGACAAATCGCAGCGACCGAGAGCGAAGAAGCAGCTTAAGTCCTGATCTGATCATTTGCGCGCGAGAGCGTCAGCGATTCGATGGCGGAAAGCACGCCCTGGACTCCGACACGGCGTATGCACATCGGATCGCCGCATTCGGTGACGCTGCGCCAACACTGGCGCATCCAGGGCAGTCGCCTTTCGAAGAGGAGTTGCTGATCCCGGCAGGGCACCTCGGGATCCCAGAGCGCCTGGAAGGGGCTCGACGCCCAGAAGCGCCCGGGGCCGGTGCTGATCGGCGAACCCGGCCCGTAGATGGCGACGGTCGGCACGCCTACCAGCCGGGCAAGGTGTGCCACGCCGGTATCAGGGCAGACCAGGAACGATGCGCGGCTCAGCAGTTGCCAGAGCTGCGCCAGGTCCAGCCTTCCGGCGAGAGCGCTCCTGCGGCCCTCCGGATCGACGGGGGCTAGGAGCGACTCTTCCCCGCGTCCCGCGCTGAGCACCACTTCGTAGCCGCGCGACTCCGCCCAATCCAGGACCCCCCTCCAGCGCTCGGGCGGCCAGCGCTTGTGCGGGCTGCTCGCGCCCAGGTGCAAAACGCCGTAGGGCACTCGCGGCTGCGGGTACTGCGCGAAAGGCGGCGCGGGCCATTCGCTGGGATGGAACCCTTCGGGCTCCGGGCCTTCGAGCAGCTGCGCCGCGATGTCGCCCCACGCCAGCGGCTGCCCGGGCATGCGCACGAACTCATCGACCGGCACGTCCTTGTAGCTGCTGCGGTCCGAGGCGAACGCGACGATCCATCTCGCCTTCAGCATGCCTGCGAGCCATGACCACCGGTTGTCGCCGGGCACCAGCGCGAGATCGAAGCCGCGCTGGTCGCGCAAGGCGGCGTGGTCGGCGAGCGAGCGCGGGTCGAAGGGAAGCACTTTCACGCCATAAGGCCGCCCGCCATACAACGGCCCATACGCCCGGGGCACGGTCATGGCGATCTCGGCCTCGGGAAAACGCGTTCTTGCCTTCTTGAGGAGCGCAGTCAGCATGACGGTGTCGCCGAGCAGCAGGTGGTGTGCGATGAGCAACCGGTCTACGCGCTCGGGCCGCCGCCTCCTTCCCCAAGACAGAAGCCCTGGCGCGGCATGCGC
>JAJFBI010000661.1 GCA_020697385.1 Microvirga sp.
TAGGTCGCAGTGGCGACCGAGCTTCAAACTCGGCCGCCTTTACGCTTCAGCGGAACATTGACCAAACGCTGGTCCGGTGGGCCGGATTGAGAACCGCCCTCACCCGGCTGGCTGCCACTCGGGCCTCGACGGCGCTGCCGAAATAGCACGAGCACAGCGCGGTATGAGCCTCTTCTTCACTCAGCTCGAAGAAGTCCATCGCGTCGCCCAGTGTGTCTCCGGCAAGCCCCTCGGCACGCAAGGCCAAGTCCTCATAGGCGACGGTGATCGCGGAATCATCAGCCCGGATCGAGCGTTGATCGGCGGGCTTCTGGTATTCGATCTCACGCAAGGGCCGGAGCGTGCGTTTCGGATGGCGTGGGAGGGCTTCGATCCAACGCTCAAGGCGCCGGACGCGTGTCATCGGGCGGTGCGGCTCCGCCGGGCTAAGATGAGCCATCGTTTGGAGGTCGACGAGGGGTTTGTGTTCCATTGTTCTTCTCCTTTGAGAAGACGTGCCAGTCGACAACCCTCATCCGCTCGCTTGCTCAGTTGGATGACGAAAATTGGACGAAGCTGTCGCTGCCTGTCGTCGGCACGCTCCTCGGCGCGGCTGAGGCGCAGCGCTTTCCGCCGCTCGTGCCCAGCCGGCGCCGGCGGTGATGCGGTTCGCTGAACCGGCGCGGGTCAGAGGGTCACCCAGCTACCTGGACGGCCGACTCAAGAACGGCGGAGCCGCAGCCGTTCTGTCGCAAGCCGCGCCGTATCGCGAGAGGTTCCGCGGGCGTCGGGTCAGGTGCGTCATTCCCCCGGGCCCTTGCATTTGGCTCCGATGAGCCTTTCAAACTTTCGATGCGGAAAAAGCTGCCAAGGCGATGGGCGGATCTCACCGGCCCTGCCGCAAACATGGGGAGGGGTCGATGACGAAGCGCCTGCTTCAGATCGCTATTCTCGCAACGACTCTTTATTTCATGATTGACGCGGGCCAACGGACTGGGTGGTCGCTGAAGGTGTACGCGGGGGCGCTTATCGCCCTTGCTCTCACCATTCTGACGATAGTCGTGAAGGACTACTGGATCATCAATCGCCTATCGCGACGCGTCACAGATGCGCGCTGATCGAATGTGGTGTGGGTGGAGCCGCTCTCCACCGGAAGCCGATCCGACGAGAGGGCATTTGAGCGCCATTTGAGCCGCCGCCCGGAACTTCGCCTCATAACTTAAGTTAATCGAGCTCGGCAGAGAATTTCGGCCGGCGCGTGCCCGCGCGATGGCCGGGCAAGGTGAACGGGGGTCTCCATGGTGCGTTGGACCGAAAAGCGCGTGGAGCGGCTCATGCTGCTGCACATGGAAGGTTTTTCGGCAGAGGCTATTGCGAAGAAGCTTGGACTAAAGGTTACCAGGGAATGGTAGCCGGCAAGCTCCGGCGGTTGTCATTAGATGCTCAGAAGCCTCCCCGGGCGCCCACCGGTACGAAGGCCGTTTGTTCAGAGGGCCTGTCAAAAGCAAAAGGGCTGATAAGGCGGGGCCTTTTCACGTGCAAGCCCATCGCGCCGCCACATCCAGACCGATGCACTACCGATGCGTCGGGAGGGTAGTGGGCTAGTTTGAAATCTTTTTGCGGGCGAAGAAGATCCAGCGGCAGCTCACACCGGAGGAGCAGGAGCGCGTTGAACGATGGGCGCTCACAAAGGCTAACTCAGAGCGGCCGAGCGACCATGTGAAAGTGGTAGTGTAGGGTTCACCGATACCCAAGGCCGTGCCGAGTACACCGTTATCACAACTGAGCGGCATGCAATCGATTTGAAGGACATTCCACCGTTATGACCGTCGAATCAAAAGGCCGCAAGCGCCCCGCGATCCCAACCAGCTCGCCAACAGGGCCGCCGCTACGGTCTGCCAACCCCAGCGAAAGGGTTGCGCGCGGCGAACAGGCGTTCGGATCAACTGAGCTTCCGCGAGGGCGCATGTCTCGTCCGTGCCGCAAGCCATGAACTATATAGATGGCTGACGCTAGACGACCGTCGGCCAGACGTCGTGAGCGTCGCATTCATGCGGTCCACGCCCGGGCTCCACTCGATCGATGGCTGCGGGGTCAAGTGCTCCGCGACGCATAGATTGAACGGCATGCGCGATTCTCCTTGACGCCTCTAAGCTCCCTCCAGTGCGTATTCGAACCTCGGCGATCTTGTGCTCGACCGGGTTCTTGATGTTCAGCCCAGCTTTTGCACGCGCGGAACCAAGCCTCAGATCGCGCATTGACGGCGGGATGTTCTAACCACTTGCGGATGTGTGTGCGTGGAAGAGGCCTCGTCAGCCACCCCCGAGGTTGGCGGTGTCCTTCCGTTGTGAATTCAACGCTATTGCAAACCTTGGGATTGCCGACGGAGGATCCATGTCGCGGCCCGGCCCGAGCGAACTTCCGCCCACCCCGACCGTCGAGCCCGTAGTCGCGCCGCCACTGCACGACGACCGGCCAACGAGCGCGCAGCTCAAGGGAGACATCGAGAGCGGCCGCACCGGCGACAAGAACCCCGTGCGCGATCCCGGTCTTGCGCCGCTTGGGACGGACGACGAAGCGGCCGGAAGTCCACCGAGCCCCGCCCGTACGGCGATTGCGCGACACAACGAGAATATCGGACGCTGGCTCGGCGGCGGCAGCCCGGGAGCGAGCGCCGCGCATACAAAGGCGGACGGCCAGCCGGTGCTGTTTCTCGCCGTCATAGGCGTGATCGGGATCGCCCTGATTGGCGGCGTGTGGCTGGCAAGGGCGGGATTGGCCG
>JAJFBI010000662.1 GCA_020697385.1 Microvirga sp.
CTAGCAGATCACGCGACGGCATGTTCTCGGCCATCGTGGAGAAGCCCTCGACGTCCGAGAAGAAGATTGTGAGAAACCGGCTTTGGCCTCCGAGCTCCAGCTTTTGCTCGGACTGGAGGAGCTGGCGCACTAGATCGACCGGAACGAAGCAGGCGAAGGCTTTCACGGCCGCGTCCAGGGTCTCGATGGCCCGTGAAAGAAGCGCGACCTCGCGCACTCTTGAGACGAGGGGCGGAAGCCGGGATCGCTCCAGCCGATTGATCCGCTCAACCTTCAGCGCCAGCTTCTGCAAAGGCGAGGCGATGAGGCTGGCAAGCACGTAAATGATGAGCAGTTGAACGAGGATTGCCGCGAGGCCCAGCATCAGCATCCGGCGATTGTTCAGGCTGAATTGCTGAGTAAAGTCGTCGAGAGGCGTCACGACGAACAGCTGCCATCGTTTGCCGGAGCTCTCATCGAAGGCGGACAGTCCAGCGATATACTCGCGCCCGTCGTGGCTGAACTCGTAGACCGAAACGAGGCCGCCTCGTGGCCGCAGCCCATAAGCCAGGGCGGCCAGCCCCGTGTCGACCGCGCTCACGTGGCGCAGGTCGACGACATCGTCGCGGTCGCTGCGGGCAGCGCCCGACCCGTCGGACGCCGCAAGGACCATTCCGTTTTGATCCAGGAGGTAGCTGATGCTACCTTCGCTGATGCGACGGCTGCCCAGATAAGCAGAGAAGCTGTCCAGGGTGATGTCTGCGGCCGCCACGCCGAGGAGTTTGTTGTCCACCACAATTGGGGCGGCCACGGTGAAACCGACAAGGCCGAACCCCCAGAACACTTCGGGGTCCGTGACCGTCGTGGCGCCGGCGGCAACCGCCTTGCCGTACCACGGCCGCGCGCGCGGATCGTAGCCGCTCTCCGCCGCCACCTCGCCGAGCCGGTTCTGCCGGGCGTCGAGGAACACGTAGCGATCGAGCGACGGCGGACCCCGCGCCGGCTCCACGAGCCGGTAGGCGAACTCGGCGCCTGCAGGCGGCAGCGCGCCGTGAATCGGCACGTCCTGATCGTGAATGCGGCGTGCCTGACGAAAAGACCCGTCCTCGAGCCCGACATAAACATTGAGAACGGTGTCGCTGTGCTGAAGGATGCGAAAGAGGTAGGCGAGAGCTCGATCGTCCGCGAAGAACGCCGGGTTCTGGCGGCCGAGCTCGGCAGCCGTGCCGATCAGCGACTCGACGGCGGCGAACTCGCGTTCGATGTCTCGATTGGCGTCATGGCGAAAGCGCTCGACCACATCCGCCGCGTAGGCGCGAGCGACGCGATCGCTCGAAATATAGTTGGCCTGCACGATCCCGAGCAGAACCGGGACCGTCATCGCTATGAAGACCACCAGCACCGTCGGTTTAAGGGAAACCGTGAAACGCCGCGGCCGCCGACCGGCGTCGCTCGCAGGCAGGTCGCTCGATGCTTCGGGTAGTCCGTCTCTGAGCTGCATGCGAGCAGCCTAAAGGAGACGACCTTGTTTGTCGGCGAACTTCTGTATGCACTGAGTTCTTCCCAAGACGTGTGAGCTGGCGCGCCGGTCCTGGACCGGCGCGCAGCTCTCGGTTGCGTGATCGAGGCGATCGTAGAGACGGAGGCCAGCACCCGACGGGCTTGGCTCGCAAGTCCGAGCCCTCCGCCGAGGCGATTCGCAAGTGGGTCGCCCGGGCGGATCGACAGGAAGACCGTCGGAAACCAGGGCCGGCCGATCCGGCGCTCACGATCGCAAGCCACGTCGCTCGGATTGGTAGCGAACCGAGGCATCGTCGAGCAGCGCTCCGAGCGTCTGCCGTCAAGTCCCACCGCCGGCGGCCTCGCCCGGACGGATACCCAGGCGGTTACTGACGCTTCGCATCTCCCGGCGCACCGCGGCCTCGATGATGGGCTCCAAAAGCAGCGCGTGCTGGACGTGGAGCGCGCGGTGGACGCCGTCCTCAAGCATCGCCCGGATGGTGCGGGAGAGGGACAGCCCTTCCTGCTTGGCGAGGCGCTCAAGCTCGGAGCGGATCTTCGGGCTGACCCAGGCTGCAACCTGGACGGTCCGGCGTTTGGTGGAGCGCCGTCTGCTGCGGTTAACGGTCGTGTCTGGGGTCTTCGTACGCAGCAGGGTTTTTTCCGCCACAGGCGCAAGCGTGGCGGCGCGTCCGCGCATCGGCGCGTGATTATCTTGCCCTAAACCCTGCTGCAAAGTCTCCCCGTGTTCTCTCAGCTCGTCTCGTAAAAATACATGGTGTGAGGAATATATATGTCCGTTATCGCGCATAGTTGCCTGCCGCGCAGGCAAAACGCCCGCTCAAAACAGGAGCTTATTTTACCCCGCCTGTGTAAATTCCGAGTAAAAGTTTTGTTCGGATTACGTGAGTGACTTTTGCCACCGATTAAACGCCAATTCCTGCGAAAATAAATCCCTCACCAAGTTAATTCATTTTCCTCTCGGTTTTCTTTCCAAAGTAGAACTAACTTGATATATTCCACCTCATACAGAATATCTTCGCTGTGCGGATTCTGGCCAATTGCCTCTAAATTTCTCAGCGTTGGCGCAAGAGCTTTCCTGATAACTCGGCGCACCCTCGCTTCAATTTCCCACTTCTCTTCCAGATCCGTTTGCATCGCGCCGATCTCCTGTATCTTCTCCTGCAGCACATACTTTCTTTCCGCACGAGGAACAAGGCTTTCTCAAAATAGATCTGCTCGCTGCCATTTTTAGCCACGACAATCAAACCTATA
>JAJFBI010000663.1 GCA_020697385.1 Microvirga sp.
CCATGAGACGCAGGATTTCGGCACAGGGCTGGACGCGCGCCGCCATCGCGGCGGTGATGGCCTATGCGTTTGTCCTGCAGGCCCTGCTGCTGTCCGCGAGCGGCGCCGTCCATGCGGGTGCTGCCACCGAGACGGTGGGGATCATCTGCCTTCAGGACGGCTCCTCCGCGCCCGATCATTCGCCCGCGAAGGCTCATGAAAATCTCTGCTGCACTCTGAGCTGCCACGGCTCGGGGCCAGCAGGTCCGGTCCCGGTGGCCACCATCCTCGACCGTGTCGCGCCTCTTGCCGTCGCAAGCGTCCGTAGCGCGGACCGGCCGCAGCTACGCCTCACCTCCAACGTCCTGCCCCTGGGATCGCGCGCGCCGCCGCGCCTCGGCTGATTGCCGCTTTCGCTTCCTATTCTGCAAGGACACACATCCATGACTTCGTCCCGCCTCGGCGCATTTGCTGCCGCGCTCATCGCCGTTTCCTCCCCCGCTCTCGCCCATGTCAGTTTCGAGAACGGGCAGGCCACGCCCAATTCCACCTACAAGGCCACCTTGCGTATCCCGCACGGCTGCGAGGGCAAGCCGACCCTGAAGCTGCGCGTGCGGATCCCGGAGGGGATCGTCGCCGTGAAGCCCATGCCGAAGGCCGGCTGGAAACTGGAGACCACCAAGGGCGCCTATGTGCGTGCCTATCAGGTGCAGGGCGAAGCGGTGTCCGAAGGCGTGACCGACATCGTCTGGACCGGCTCTCTCGACGACGGACATTATGACGAGTTCGTCTTCCAGGCCCGCTTCACCGATGCCTACCAGCCGGGCGCCACGGTCTTCTTTCCCGTGGTGCAGGAATGCGACGGAGCGGTGGAGGAATGGACCCAGGTGCCCACGGAGGGCCAGGACCCACACAGTCTGAAATCTCCCGCGGCCGGGGTGAGGATCGTGGCCGCCCAAGGGGCGGCGCCCGCGATGGTGAAGGCCGGATCCCTGACCCTCGAGCAGCCCTGGTCGCGCGCCACCCCCGGCGGCGCCAAGGTGGGCGGCGGGTATCTTCGCATCACCAACACCGGAACAGTGTCCGACCGCCTCACCGGCGGCTCGCTCCCCGTCGCCTCGAAGGTCGAGGTGCATGAGATGCGGCTCGAGGGCGATGTCATGCGCATGAAGGCCGTGGAGGGCGGGCTCGAGATCAAGCCCGGCGCCACCGTCGAGCTGAAGCCGGGCGGGCTCCATCTCATGTTTATGGACCTGAAGGAGCCGCTGAAGGAGGGCCAGACCGTGAAAGGGACTCTGACCTTCGAGAAGGCCGGATCTATTGCGGTAGAATACACCGTGCGCGGCATGGGCGGGGCTGCTCCCGCCGAGCACAAGCACTGAGGAGCCACAGCGATGAACATGAAACGCCTTCTCGTGCCGTTCCTCGTCTTTACCGCGGGTCTCCTGGTGCTCGTCGTCACGGCGGGCCTGCTCCTCTTTCCTTCACAGCCGCAGCGGAGCGCCGGCAAGGTGCCGATCGGCGGCCCATTCAAGCTCACAAGCCACGAGGGCAAGCCATTCACGGAAGAGAATCTGAAAGGAAAACCCTTCGTGGTGTTCTTCGGCTTCACCCATTGCCCGGAGGTGTGCCCGACCACGCTTTACGACCTCACGCAGGACATGGCGGCGCTGGGCAAAGACGCGTCGAACCTGCAGGCCGCCTTCATCACGGTCGATCCGGAGCGCGACACGCCGGAGCTGATGAAGACGTACCTGTCGTCCTTCGATCCGCGTATCGTCGGACTCACTGGCACCGAGGAGGAGGTCGCTGCGGCGGCGCGCACCTACAAGATCTATTACCGCAAGGTGCCCACCGACGGCAGCTACACCATGGACCATTCAGCGACCCTGTTCCTGATGGACAGCAAGGGCGAGTTCTACGGCACGTCCAACTTCCAGGAGCCGGAGGAGACGCGGCGCGCGAAGCTGCGGCAACTCGTGAAGAACGGGTGACGTCGCTCTTCACTGTCATTCCGGGGCGACCATAGGTCGAGCCCGGAATCCATAAATGCTAACGGTGCAGAATGAGATGTGACCTGCTCGCGCTTCTTGATACGTCGTGTTTATGGATTCCGGGCTCCGCTGCGCGGCCCCGGAATGACAGTGGAAATTCGAGTAAGAAAAGCCCCGGCCGTCATGACCGGGGCTTTTCCGTTTGAGCTTCAGTAATTGTAGGCGCGCTCGCCGTGGTCCGCGAGATCGAGGCCTTCGCGCTCCTGGTCGTGGGTGACGCGCAGGCCCACGATGGCATCGACGATCTTGAAGAGCACCAGGGAGCCGATGCCTGTCCAGACCAGGGTTACCACCACGGCGATGACCTGAGTCACCAGCTGGCCGCCGATCGAATACTCGCCGATGCCGTAGCCGCCCAGCGAGGGAGCCGCCACGATGCCGGTGCCGATGGCCCCGATGATGCCGCCGACGCCGTGGATGCCGAACACGTCCAGCGCATCGTCATAGCCCAGCGCGTTCTTCACGCCCGTGACCGCGTAGTAGCAGACCGCTCCGGCCACGAGGCCGAGCACGATCGAGCCCATCGGACCGGCGAGACCGGCAGCCGGCGTGATGGCCACGAGGCCGGCGACTGCGCCGGACGCGATGCCGAGCAGCGAGGCTTTGCCCTTGTGGAGCGCCTCAACGGTCATCCAGGCAAGACCGGCGGCGCACGGCGCCACGATGGTGTTCAGGAGCGCCAGCGCTGCGCCGCCCGTGGCTTCCAGGTTGGAGCC
>JAJFBI010000074.1:0-9555 GCA_020697385.1 Microvirga sp.
TGCTCGGTCAGGGACACCGCCAACATCGCGCCACTCGGTAGGCTCTGCATCAGTCGTCCGCGTGCGGCGACCAATGCAAGGGCATCTTCGAGCGCGAGCACACCGGCCAGGCAGGCCGCGACGTATTCGCCGATACTGTGGCCAATCATGCTCTGTGGCCGCACCCCCCACGCCATCCAGAGCTTGGCCAAGGCGTACTCGATCACGAATAGGGCAGGCTGCGTGATCGCGGTTTGATTGAGCTGCAGTTGAGCCGCTTCGGTCTTGTCGGCGAGGGGATACAGCAGGCGCCTGAGGTCCAGGCCGAGGTGAGGCTGCAGCAGGGTCGCGCAACGATCAACCTCGTCGCGGAAGATCGGTTCGGCCTCGTACAGGTCGCAGCCCATGTTTACAAACTGACTGCCTTGGCCGGAAAACATGAACGCAACCGGCCGTTCGCGTGCAATCTCCCTATTGGTGAACACCCGGTCTGGCGCCCGCTTCTCCAGCGCCTCGATCGCATCTGGCATGTTGCGACACGCGAGTATGCGGCGATGCCCGAAGGCTTTGCGTCCAAGCTGAAGTGTATACGCCATATCCGCGACATCAGCCTCCGGATGCCGCTTCAGGTGGGCAATAAAATTGTCCGTGGTGGCCTCCAAGGCCGAACTCGTTTTCGCAGAGAGTACCAAGAGGTGCCAGGGCCTGAGGGAGACTGAGGACTCAACCGTGGGGGCTTCCTCGAGGACAACATGGGCGTTGGTTCCGCCGAGGCCGAAGGAACTGACGCCGGCGCGGCGAGGAGTGGCGACAGCGTTCCATTCGGAGAGGGCGGTATTGACATAAAACGGGCTCTTCTCGAAATCGATTTGCGGGTTGCCCTGGGAGAAATGCAAGCTGGGTGGAATCCGCCGATGCTGCAGTGCCAGAACGGTTTTCATCAACCCCGCAATCCCGGCCGCGGCATCCAGATGGCCGATGTTCGTCTTCACGGAGCCGATCGCGCAGTATTGCCTGGCGGCGGTGCCGGCCCTGAATGCGTCCGTCAATGCGGCGATCTCAATCGGATCGCCGAGCGGAGTGCCGGTCCCGTGCGCCTCGATATAAGTGATTGACTTCGGATCGACGTCCGCCGCAGCGTGCGCCGATTGGATCACCTTCGCCTGTCCCTCAATCCGTGGCGCCGTGAAGCCGACCTTCAACGCTCCATCGTTGTTGACAGCGGAGCCCTTGATCACGGCGAGAATGTGATCTCCCTCTGCGAGCGCCTCGTGCAATCGTTTGAGGACGACGATCCCCAGGCCACTGCCCCCTACCGTGCCCTGTGCAGCCGCATCGAATGTGCGGCAATGTCCGTCGGGAGATGCGATGGCTCCTTCTTGATACAGATAACCCACCTTCTGCGGTACGCTGATTGAGACACCACCGGCGAGCGCCAGGTCGCACTCGCCGCTCAACAAGCCTTGACACGCCAGATGCACCGCCACGAGTGAGCTGGAACAGGCGGTTTGCACGACCATGCTCGGACCTTCTAGATTGAGCTTGTAGGAGACGCGCGACGAGAGAAAATCTTGATCGGTTCCCAGGACCGCCGACATATCCGCCGCAGATTGCAGCAGAGTACTCTGCGAGATCAGGCCGGCGTACCCGCTCGCGCTTGCCCCCGTATACACGCCGATGAGTCCTTCGTACACCTCTGGGTTGCATCCCGCGTGCTCCAGGGCTTCCCAGGCGCATTCCAAGAACAGGCGCTGTTGAGGGTCCATGGTTTCGGCCTCTCTGGCTGTCACGCCAAAAAAGGCCGCATCGAAGAGATCGATCTCGTCCAGCACGGCCCTCGCCTTGACGTAGTTCGAATCCTGCAAGAGCGCTTGATTAACGCCGGAAGCGAGCAAGTCCTCATCGGTGAGACCAGAGACGGACTCCACGCCTTCACAGAGATTCCGCCAAAAGGCCTCGACATCCTTGGCGCCGGGGAAACGTCCGGCCATGCCGATAATCGCGATTTCTAGGCCGCTCGCGCGGCTGTCTGTCATGTGATGATTCATGATCCCTCGCCTCGTCGTACGATTGCCGCCTGCCGTCGTTGGGTCAGTTGTCTGACCCGACGCTGACCCGCCTTCAGCCGCTCCACATGCTCAGCTCCTCGTCGATATGCCTGTGGACCTTCCGTTCGGTCACGCCCGATGTAGTCGGCAAGAGCCTCGACGGTGGGATAGCGAAACAGGTCCATCATGGACAGTTCACCTTGAACCCTCTCGCGGAGCTTGCTCCAGACCTTGGCCAAGAGTAAGGAATGTCCACCCAGGTCAAAAAAATTGTCCTGCACGCCGACCCGTTCCAGGCCTAGGACGTCGCTCCACACACCGGCGACGATTTCCTCGGCAGGCGTGCGTGGCGCGACATGGGCCCGTGCCCGTTGACCGTCCCCCTCCGGCGCCGGCAGTGCCCGGCGGTCCACCTTCCCGTTCGGAGTGAGCGGCAGCGCCGATAGAACCACGAAGGCCGCGGGCACCATGTAGTCGGGCAGTCGCTCGGAAAGCACACGACGGAGTTCGCCGGACGCCGGCGCGGGGTCCCGACATGCCACCACATAAGCCACCAGTCGCTTGTGGCCGGATGGATCCTCATTCGGCACCACCACCGACTCCCGCACGTCCGGATGCTCCAGCAAGATTGCTTCGATCTCGCCCAGCTCAATGCGAAAGCCACGCACCTTGACCTGATGGTCAAGGCGTCCCAGCAGTTCGATCGCGCCATCAGATCGATAGCGCGCACGATCGCCGGTCTTGTAGATGCGGCTGCCCTGCGTGGGGCAGAAGGGGTTGGGAATGAACTTCTCTGCCGTCAGCTCCGGTCGATTCCAATAGCCTCGTGCCAGGCCCGCCCCCCCGATGCACAGCTCGCCGGGAATGCCGATCGGCACCGGTTCCCCGGATCGATCTAAAATGTAGAGCTGTGTGTTGGCGATCGGAGAGCCGATCGGAAGGAGCCGATCGGGCGGCGATTCTTCTTCCGGCGTCGGTTCACAATACGCGCTGTCGATCGTCGCCTCGGTGACGCCATACGAGTTGACGACCCGGGTGGCCGGACCGCATACACGTCGGAGCGCATGATAGTCTCTTAGCTCCCAGGCATCAGATCCAACAATGAGTACTCGCAAAGGATCAAGACGCTGCTTCGTCTGTTCCAAGTACTGGGTCAACTGCTTGACCACGGCCGGCACAAACTCGGCGTGAGTCGCCGCTTCCCCTCGGATCAATTCAGATAAGTGCTCGGGCAGGAAGAGGACCTCGGTGGGACAGACAACGAGTTTTCCTCCTGAACACAGGGCCCGTATCCAGTCGCCGGTAAACACGTCAAAGGCGAAGTTCGCCATTTGGACATGACGGGTCTCGCCCGCGCGCAGGTTATAGGCCTGCTCCCAAGCCACAAACGCATTCACAAGACTGGCGTGAGCCACCATCACGCCCTTCGGGCGGCCGGTCGATCCCGAGGTGTAAATCACATACGCGAGGTCGCCGGGGGCAGCCGCTCGGGATGGTGTATCGACTGGTGACTGTCCAATGCTGTTCCAATCCCGATCGAGGCAGATCAATCGAGCCTGACTTGGCGGAAGACCGTCGATCAACCGGGACTGAGTCAGCAGCACGGGGACCTTGGCGTCCGTCAGCATGTAAGCGAGTCGATCCTTGGGATAGGCGGGATCCAGCGGGATGTAAGCCCCGCCGGCCTTGAGCACCCCCAGGACAGCCACCATCATCTCAAGCGAGCGCTCGAAGCAGAGTCCAACCCGGACATCGCGCCCAATCCCAAGCCGCCGCAAGTAATGCGCAAGCTGGTTGGCCCGACTGTTCAGCTCTCGATAGGTCAGGCGCTGGTCCTTCCAGATGACCGCCACCGCTTCCGGCGCACGCTCCACCTGCGCTTCAACGAGGTCATGAATACATGATTCAGTGCTCAGTGCTGAGTGCTGAGTGCTGAGGGTTGGGAAGACGACTTGGGTTGCATTCCAGTCAACGAGGAGCTGCTGCCGCTCGGCTGCCGTCAGCAACGGCAGCTCACTCAGCCGCGCCTCAGGGTCCGTGACGATCCCTTCCAGCAGCGCTTGGAAATGTCCTGCCATCCGCCGGATCGTATCCTCTTCGAACAGATCTGTGTTGTACTCCAACACGCAGGCGAACCCCTCCGTCTGTGGGGTCACATCCAGTGAGAGATCGAATTTGGTGGTCCCTGGATCAATATTCAGCAGGCGAACCTGCAGCCCATGAAGCTCCAGTTGCATGGGCGTCTGCAGGGCAAACATCACCTGAAACAGTGGACTGTGACTGGGATTCCGCGCCGGGTGCAGGGCCTCCACGAGATGCTCGAACGGGAGGTCCTGGTGTGCCTGCGCCCCCAGCACCCCTTCGCGCACCCGCCCCAGCAGCTCGGTGAAGCATGGATTGCCTGACAGATCGGTCCGCAATACCAGCGTGTTGACGAAGAAGCCGATCAACCTCTCCAGTTCCACGCGCGTCCGGTTGGCGATCGGCGTTCCCACACTGACGTCGCTCTGCCCCGTATAGCGAACCAGCAGCACTTGAAACGCCGCGAGCAGCGCCATGAACAGAGTGACTCCCTGCCGGCGGCTCAGGCTCACCAGTGGCTCGGCTACACAACGCGGAACGACGAAGGCGTGCTGCGCTCCGCGGGATGTCTGCTCGGCCGGTCGCGGCCTGTCAGTGGGCAGCTCAAGCATCGGCGGCATGCCGGCCAGCCGTCGTCGCCAGTAAGCCAGCTGCGCCTCACGGACCGATCCCTGCAGCCACTCCCCTTGCCATTGCGCATAATCGGCGTACTGGATCGGTAATGGCGGCAGGTCTGCCGGCCGACCCTGCGTCAAGCTTGCATAGAGATCAGCGAGCTCTCGTGCCAGGAGATTCATCGACCAGCCGTCGGCGATGATGTGGTGCATGGTGAGCAGCAGCACATGGTCGTGTTGGCCGAGGCGCAGCACACTCACCCGCAGCAGCGGTCCGTTCGTGAGATCGAAGGGTTGCTGTGCTTCTTCCTTCGCCAGCCGTTGCAGGGCCGCCTCTCGCTCCGTCCCGGCGAAATGGCCGATGTCGAAGATCGGCAGACGCACCGATTGCTCGGGCGCGATGACCTGCATCGGCTCTCCGTCGATGGTCCTAAAGGTGGTGCGCAGCACAGCATGGCGCCGAACAATCTCGTTGAAGCTGCTCTCTAGCGCAGGCAGGTTCAGGGCCCCCGTCAAATGCACGGCGACAGGAATATTGTATGAGGTGCCGGCCGGCTCTAGTTGCGCCAAAAACCATAATCGCTGCTGGGCAAAGGAGAGCGGCAGAGGACCATCTCGCGCAACAGGTCTGAGCGGCACAACCGGCTGAAGCCATTCGGCCGAATCATGAGCCCCGACCGATTCAAGGTATTCGGCCAGCTCGGCCACCGTTGGGGACTCGAAGAGACGATCCAGCGGGATCTCAATCTGAAAGGCTTGGCGCACCCGGGCCATCACCTGCGTGGCACGCAGAGAGTCGCCTCCCAGTACAAGGAAATTCTCATCCCGTCCAATCTGCGGCACCCCGAGCACCTCAGCCCAGATCTTTGCCACAGTCTCCTCAACGGTCGTCACAGGAGCAACGAACGCCGGCCGGGTGGCTGCCTCCTGAGACATGGACTGCCCCAGGACCTCGAGCGTCCCAGCCAGAAACTTAGCCCGGGCGAGGTGACGCTGCACCTTCCCGCTGGAGGTTTTTGCAAGGCTCCCGGGCCTGATCAATACGATCGCGTGTACCTGAAGTTCATGCTGCTCCCCGATTGCCTGCCGGATCGCAGCGGCCATCTCATCGATGTTCGCCTCTGCACGGTGATCCATCTCCTGCACCACCACGAGGCGCTCTTCCTCCTCAACCTCCACTGAGAAGGCAGCCCCACAGCTAGGACGCAGAGCTGCATGGCTGCGCTCCACGGTGAGCTCGATATCCTGAGGAGAATGGTTGCGGCCCCGGATGATGATCAGATCCTTGAGCCGGCCCGTCACGAACAGTCGGCCGTCCTTCACAAAACCAAGATCGCCGGTCCTCAGAAACGGACCCTCCCCGGTCGAGGCCACCTGGGCTTGGAATATCTGCACCGTCTCTTCTTGTCGGTTCCAATAGCCACGCGTGACGCTGGGCCCTTTCACCCAGATCTCCCCGACTCGGTTTTCCGGCAAAGGATCGAGGTTCTGCGGATCCACAATGAGCACGTGTTGCTCCGCCCAGGCGTGCCCGCATCCCACGAGCGCTTGCCCCTGATCCACGGAGGTCTCGTCTTCACTCACCTGGTGCCGCTCAAGCGCCGACTTCTGCACCGTCTCGAGAGTCGGCGGCGCGCCGGGCACACCGCCCGACACGAAGAGCGTCGCCTCGGCCAATCCGTAGCAAGGATAGAACGCTTCGCGCCGGAACCCGCACGGCCTAAACCTCTCGCTGAATCGCTCGAGCGTCACGGCCCTCACCGGCTCAGCGCCATTGAACGCGACAGTCCAGTTCGTGAGATCGAGCGTCTCTCGTTGCTCAAGCGTGATCTCCCGCGCGCACAGCTCATAAGCAAAGTTGGGTCCGCCACTCGTCGTCGCACGATAGCGGCTAATGGCGTGCAGCCAGCGGAAAGGCTTTTGCAGGAAATGATGGGGAGCCATGAAGACACAGAGGACGCCCAGATACACCGG
Organism: Microvirga sp.; assembly: GCA_020697385.1. Taxonomy (GTDB): domain Bacteria; phylum Pseudomonadota; class Alphaproteobacteria; order Rhizobiales; family Beijerinckiaceae; genus Microvirga. The sequence goes on from JAJFBI010000074.1 coordinate 6,698, forward strand.
CTGGAGCATGTTCCCGATCAATCCCATGTCATGGTAGAGCGGCAGCCAACCGACCACAACTGTCTCCTTTGTATGGCCAAAGGCTTGCTTGATCTGATGCTGGTTGTGAATCAGATTGCCATGGCTCACCATGACGCCCTTTGGAGCGCCGGTCGATCCCGAGGTGTACTGCAGAAAGGCCAACGATGTGTCTGCCAGCGAGGGCTTCGCCCAGCCATCGGCCGCCTCTCCTGGAACATCATCTGTGACCAGGCAATGGAGCGCGTGGATCTGCCTGAATTCCTCGTCCTGCATGCACAATCGGTCAATGCTCGCCTGAATTTGTCTCGTTGTTAAGATGACTTTTGGGCCAGCGTCGGCCAGGATCGCTTTCAATCGCGGCAACGTCCGGCGCCGTTGTGGCGGGTAGGCCGGGACAGCAATCGCTCCGGCGTACAGGCATCCAAAAAATGCGGCGATGTAGTCGAGTCCAGGTGGATAGAGCAACAGCGCGCGTGCTCCGGTCGCCCCCAGCGCTTGCAGCCGGGCGGCGATTCCGCGTGCTTGCGTGTCCAGCTCGCCATACGTCACATGCCGAGCGTCCAATTCGCCATCGGCGAGAAACGTATAGGCTCGCTGATCGGGCATGCGGACCGCTCGCCGTTGGAGAAGATCGACAAATGTCCCGGCGTAAGTCGGCATACTTTCCCGCGTTGAGTCTAAGGGCGGCTCAGAGAATCGGATGCTATGGTCTGTTGACGTATCAGCGATGTTCCCCCTCATCGGGGGCATGAAGTAAATTTCCCGGGAGTCCACGGCGGAGATGTGAGGGTGAGCGTATGAAGCTGTGTGTCTTCAACGTATTTAAATTCATGAATACCTGCTGCAGCGGCCGATCTCCTCGCCCGGCGCGGCTTTTCTCGTTCGGTCTCCTCGACGGACCGCAAGTCCGCCTGTGTCGCCCTCACGTGCAAGAAGCCCACGGGAAGGGACGCGTCTTGGCGCGCCTGGGGTGGGCGGGTGACATAAGAGGCTTCGGTCTCAGCCGCTTCGCGACGGCATTCGTGAATAATCCGGGTTAATAATGAGAACGGCATAGGCCACCAGATTCTGGGAAAGTTCTCATGGCCGTCCAGGCTTGGAAGTTGCCTGCCCCGTTTTTGTCATCCGAACGAAAAATCTCTTGCACGCCAGCGGCGCCTAAGAGAATATCCGATTGCAAATCGAGAGCAGGAGGTAATCGTGAAACGACGCAGGAATTCTCTTTGGCACGGATGCGTGATCATGATGGCGGTAGTGTTGCCGGCGATGTGGAGCGGGTGCGCGGAGGCGCCAACGCGATCCTCAGGAGAAGGTCCGCCACCCCTCGCGCAGCCCGCTCAGCCAAGCGCCCCGTCGTCGGCAGGAGACTCCAAGTGGCAGCAGACCTTCGCGGCAGGTAAAGCAGCGGCCGAGGCGGGGCGCGATGCGGAGGCGGAGCGGGCGCTGCAGGCGGCGTTGGGAATGGCTCGAGAGGGTGGCGGGCAGGATATGCGGCTGACGGAGAGCCTGACACAGCTTGGCGAGTTCTACCTCGCTCGGCAGCGCGAGAGCCAGGCGGAGCCCTTGCTCGCAGAGGCGCTGCCGCTATGGGAAAAACTCGCCGGACCGGCCGATGCCCAGACGGCCACGACGTTGAACAATCTCGGCGTGATCTACCAGAAGCAGAAGCGATATGGAGACGCGGAACCGCTATATCGCCGCGCACTGGCCATTTGGGAGAAGGCGAGCCCGGATCAGCGGGATCAGGTCCGTGTCCTCAAAAATCTTGCGGTGCTTTATCGCGCTCAGGGACGGTGGGTGGAGGCTGAGGCGCGCTACAAGGAACTGATCGTCAAGCGAGAGAAAGCGGTGGGCCCTGATCATCCCGACATACTCGATGCCCTGCAAAGTCTGACAGGGTTGTACCGCCTGCAGGGCAAGATGGCGGACGCGGCTCAAATCCAACAGCGGGTCGTGCAGATCAAAGCGCGCATGAGCGGAAGCGATGGGCAAGGAATGGGAAAGGAGTTGATCGACCTCGCGATGCTCCAGTTCGCGCAGGGCCGCTACGCCGAGGCGGAAGCGCTGCTCCGTCAAGCGCTCGCGCAACAAGAGCGAACATTGGGACCGGAGCACCTGACGGTCGGGAAGACCGTCCACAAGCTGGCCGAATTGGCGGCGGAGCAGGACAACATTGAGCAGGGCGCGCCGCTCTATCATCGCGCGCTGAGCATTTACGAGAAGGCGTTGGGACCGACGCATCCGGATATGACCCGCCTGACAAAGGAGTATGTCACCATGCTGCGACGCGCGCATCGCGATGCCGACGCGGATCGGCTCGAGGCCGGGATCAAGGACGGGCGGAGATGAAGGACAGGGAGGAGACATGAGCAAGAAGCGAATCGCACTGCCGGCAGTCTGTGTGCTGGCGCTCCTGTGGCTGGGGTATGCCCGTACGGTCACGGTCGACGTCATTGGGACTCAGAAAACAGACACCGTGCTCCCCTCGCACGTGACCTATGCCGTGCTCCCGACCACAGAAGTCGAGAAGGATCAGACATTTCCCGACTATGCCAAGCTCGTCGCCAACCAGTTGGAGCACCGAGGCTATCGACAGACCGATGCCAAGGTCGCCAAGCTCGGGGTCTACCTCGCCTACAGCATCAGTGAACGATCAACCAGCCCCAGCACGTCGACTGCACTGCAAGGTGCCGGAAGTCCAAGCGGCATGGCATCCGGTGGCGGGAGCTCCGGCTATGGGTATGGTACGATGGCTTCGTCTCCCCCTGATGAGAGGGCGTCTCGCTACACGACGCAAGTGGTGGTCGTCGTGCTGGACTTGCCAAATTCTCGTGACA
>JAJFBI010000074.1:9578-12213 GCA_020697385.1 Microvirga sp.
ACCGGGTCCTTGGTTGAGCTCTGGAGAGGCGAAGCGGTAGCGGCCGGCAACTCGAATGATCTCCCCGGCATGGCACCGGTCCTGGTCGAAGCGGCGTTCCGGCATTTCGGCGAGACAACCGCCAACAAGGTGCAGCACGCCTTCGGTGACGACGAGATGAAAAAACTTCGCGAGGCCAGATAGAAAAGGGGACATGATTGCGCGGACCGGCACATGACGGTAAAGCAAGAGAGAAGACAGCGCAACCGGAAAAGTAGCTTGTCTCCTTGTCTCTCCCGGATTCTCAACCATGTCAACCGTTCCTGTAATGATACCTGCCCACGTTTCATCGCCACGTTGAAATGCAATTGAAGCTGCAACGGGCGGGATCTTCTTGGCAGCGGCCTCAAGATACGGACGGAGCTGACCATGTTGCACAACATTATTAGGAGAGCCTACGGGTCTGCTAACACCAGTTGCTCCACGTCGGCTACCAGAAGGCCCAACTCGCGATGTTGCTCTCGCAACTGCGCCGCAGTCATATCTTTACCCATAAATAACAGGTCCTGCAGACGCAGAGAAAACGCTCTGGGTTGCGCCGGCAGCTTCTCCAATGCTTGGAACAGTCTCTTTTCTCCCGGAAAACATTCACAATTCAGCGCGAAGACGACCTGGATCAAGGCATGCAACACCTGCTACACGATTCCGCTCGTGTAGATGATGTCTACCCGCTCGATGGCACTCCGATAATGAAAGTTATCGCGCCAAAATGCGGCCTCCCGCAGGAACCGATCCACAATAGCTCGCCGCAGAGGTTCTGGGTACGCCCTCGTTTCTTCTTTCCAATGCGTGAGCATCCCATGCGGATCTTCCATGATCCGCATCGTTTGCAAATCCGCGAAGAGCACATAGTTGAAGAATCCCATCACTGCCCAGACGGCGTACTCCCGTCGAATTTGCCCCTGCTTGCATGATGCGATCGTGGTCTCAACCTGCTGTGCGTTCCGCAGCCAGCACTCTACCCGGCGGCCTTGATACCAGAAGTCGGTTCCGCCTTCGATGAAGGGATCGTCACGTCCCCACGAGACAGCCTTTGATGTTTTACCAAGCGCCTCCACAATCAGTTCGCTTCTGCGCCGACCGGGTAGAACCTGCTGAGCAAACACGTAGATATCGAGATCGGATAGTGCATCGCTGTTCCCTTTTGCATAGGAGCCACCAACTGCAATTCCGTACGGGCTGATACAAAACCGACGCAGCAGTGGTAAGAGTTCGCGTGCCAGAAGATCGGGGTCTTCATGCCTATCCATAATACGATCCATTCCGAGTGCCCCAACGGCGAAGCTGCGCAGCCCCGATTCTATGTTCATCCGGGGAGTCTGCCCCAGTGATCCCTTCGTTGCGAGGGAAAGGAGACGCTGGAAGATGCGAGGCCGCAGGCTGGAAAACCGGAGGCGTATTCGCTGGAATACGTTGGGGATTTTTCCAAGCCGAGAACGACGCAGATGTCTGCAGATCGTTTGCTGCAGTAGAATGGCATTACTCGGACAGACGCCTGATTCACTATCCGCCTAACACCCGCGTTCAGCGGCGTGTTTACCCAGCTCTCGCGCCTGCGGTTGCAATGTGAGGTTAGGCCCCAATGATTTCATTCAGTCCCTCGATAATCTGAGCCAGTTCCTCGAGGCTCACTTTCCCAAGTCGCTGGCCGATCCGTTCAACCGCCAACGTGCGTATCTGGCTAATCTTTACCCATGATCTCTTTGGGAGACCCTTCGACTGAAGCTCAAGTGTGAGAGGAAAGCCCGCTCGTTGAGGTTGACTGGTAAGCGCTACCGCAATGACCGTGCCGGAGCGTTCATTCAACACATCGTGACTGAGGACCAGCACGGGGCGCCGGCCCGCCTGTTCGTTTCCGCGGACGGGGTTGAGATCCGCCCAACGAATCTCTCCCCTTAGTATTCGGGCCATTCCGAAACATCTTCGGACAGACCTTCCTCGGCAAGCGCCCTTTCGAATGCTGGATCGAGTTTCGCACACTCCCTGGCCAAGCGGCTTCGTTCCAGACGTGTCAGTTTTTCCTCCACTGCTTCCTGAATCGCCTGACTCCGGCTTGGAAACGCGGCTTCCTCGACAAGCTTATCGAGCCGTTCCAAGGTGGACTCATCGAGGGATATCTGATGGAGAAAGCTGAGAAAAGGCGTGCCCTTGCCCCAGCGAGGGGAAGGAGAAAAGGGGATAGGCTACTTTTCCAGCAATGATTGGCGGACCGGCACATGACGGTAAAGCAAGAGAGAAGACAGCGGCAATCGGAAAAGTAGCCTGTCCTCTTTTTTCTACTCTTTACCCTTCCAAGAGCGGGCGCGCCGGTTCCGGCAGATTCGGCTCGACGGGCTCAACGCGCGTGGCTGGACGAGTGGCCGGCTGCCGTGAGAACAACATGTAGACGGCTGGGACCAAAAACAGCGTGAGCAGCGTCGAGAAGACGATGCCTCCGATGATGACCGTCCCGAGCTGCTGACGGCTGGCGGCTCCCGCACCGCTCGCGAGGGCAAGTGGAACGGCGCCCAGCACGGTGGAGAGGCTGGTCATGAGGATCGGCCGCAACCGGAGCCTGGCGGCCTCCACGATCGCCGTTCTTAGCTCGGTCCCACGT
>JAJFBI010000664.1 GCA_020697385.1 Microvirga sp.
CCAATGATCTCACCGTCTAGCAGAAGATCGTAGCTGCCGGGAGCCAGCTGGATAAGACGATAGGGCATCTGCTTGCAGTCTGGTTGTCGGGGCTGAACCGGAGCCAGCCATTGTGGTGGCTCGGCGCGTCATGGGGCAAAGCACAGATGGACAGTGACCGCAACAGCCCCTGAAAGGATGCAGCTTTTGAGTGCACCCGGCAAACTGCCTTGATCGCAACTGCTGAGCGGGTACAGTACCGCTGATGGGAGTGGCTGCACCGCCTGATATAAAGGTGACCAAGAGATCAGGTGGGCGCCCTCATGGTTCTGCACAACAGAGGGAAAAGTTTCGTGGCGACAGGAACGGTGAAGTGGTTCAACGAGCAGAAGGGTTACGGCTTCATTCAGCCGGACAACGGCGGCAAGGACGTGTTCGTCCACATCAGCGCCGTGGAGCGTGCTGGCCTGCGTGGCTTGGCTGAGGGCCAGAAGATCTCCTATGAGGTTGAGGCGGACCGCCGCTCCGGCAAAGAATCGGCCGTGGATCTGAAGACAGCCTGATCAGGCCCGCGTGCGTTCAATCGAGCGGCTCCGCAAAGGTATTGAGCGTTCGTTGGGCGTATCAGCTCTTGCGAGGGCTCAATGAACGGGCGAGTTCCCGAATGACGCTGTCCTCAATGTTGAGATCATCCGGATTGACCTCGTCTTCTGCTTCGGCCGGTTTCGAAGGAGCAATAGGCTGAGGAGCCGTCGCTTGCGGCTGATGGGCTCCAAAGCGGCCCTCCAGGGCATCGAGCAGGCTATTGAGCGCCGCGTCTGTGATCTCCACCTCAGGCTCTGAGGGCAGCCCGGCCAAAGCTATCGAGCGCAACTGGTAAGCAGGGTCTTCCGTAACCTCGGGGCCAAACCAGGCCAGCGGCCGAAACTTGCGGGCCCGTTTGCCGTGCTCGAATGGGACGGTGAGCAGATTCAGCGATCCCGGTGTGAGGACGCGACAGAGCATGGCTGTTTGGGAGCCGATGGCCAGGCTGACCTCCAGGTACTCCACTGGTCCGGCGGCGAGTTCAAGCAGAGCCTCAGCCTGAGAGTGAGGAATGTCCGTGGCGTCCTCGACAGGACCATTCGAATGATTGGAGACCAGGACGAGCCGACCTGTCTCCTCCTCCAGCCGCACGTGGGTGCTCCGATCCGCTCGATCCGGGAAGTAGCCCTGCCGGACAAGGCGGCCTTCCCTCTCCTTCTCGATCAGCCGAGCCAGGGACGGGGCAAGCAGAAAGACGCGGGCGGTGCTCATAACATATCAGCCTTCCACATTGGGTACCGCTGGTCGCGCCAGCGGACGTCAGGCTACGGCGTGACGATGGGCAGGGAAAGAGAGTTCGTCACCGGCCCAGCAGGCGCAGGTTCGTGGTTGCGGAGCAATGCAATCGACATTCATGCCATCGGTCAGACAACAACAGCTTGGTGATCACCGGGAATAGGTCCTGACGCCTGGCTGTGAGGCCACTGCACGGCAGCCGGGGCTGCATTGGGTACCCGACCTGCGTTGTCTTAAGACGAGGCGAAGCCGCCATCCCGAGGATCATGCCCCAGAGAGTACTTAGCTCAGTGGTGTGACGTAACCAGTCACTCTGGTGGCAATGGTTTCAAAGCCGGTGCCTTGTTTCTGCCTCATCCACCAGTACCTTGAAAGGATAAGCTCAGAGGTCAGCCCTACCCCATGACGAAGCTCGCCCTTGTCGTTGATGAACGAGAGTTGAGTATCATTCGTGCCGCCCTTCTCCTCCTTCAAGAGCAAGTGGACGCACTTCCAGAAGATCTCGCAGAGATGATCACCACGCGCGGACCGCCCATGCCGGCGTCCGAAATCGAACAACTCAGCGTCCCTCTTCACGAGACAGCAAGACCGATCCGAGATCATGCTGAACGGGAGCTGCCGCAAACAACACGAGTGGTTGAGGTGGAGCGGTTTCCGGCAATCAGCACTCCCCATCGCTCCATGTGAGCAGGGCCGCTCACCTTGCCTGCGACTGTTTTGATGCCACTGAGCGTTACAAACGAATGTCCCTGTGATGGCGCTCGAAAGGGTTCAATCGTGACTGCGCAAAGGACCCTGTCGATCCAGGACGTGTTCCTCGAACATCTTCGTGACGGCCGGATGGAGGTCATGATGTTCCTTGTGAGCGGGATCAGGCTGCTAGGCCGGATCAGGCGGTTTGACAATTTCACGGTCGAGCTTGTGAGAGTTGGTCGCTCCCAGATCATCTACAAGCATGCCATTTCGGCGATCAATCCGGTGGAGCCAGTCCAACTGACGGGCCCAGGTTCATTTGAGTGAAGCGAACTTTCCCAGACACTGGAGATGCGGATCGATCTCTCATGAGGGAACATCCGTTAACGCAAGGGGCAACTTCTGCCGAAGTGCGTTACAGCCGATGCTCCAACAGGGCTGATCGCCTCGACTGGCCGCACTGAACACACCCACGATCCGGGCCAGGATTGTATTTATCGAGCGTCCAGGCCTCCTCTTCAGGAGACCTGTTGTTCGAGCCGTTCAAGCATGGGCTGCGTGATCAGGCAGATGCCACTCTCGGTACCCGCTTCTGTCCAACAAGGCCCCACGCTTTCGCCAGATGCAGCGTGGATGAGATGCCCACATCCAGCATGAACGGCCCGGCTCCGCCGGCTGCGGCCTGAGCTTTCGTCCGGCGCACAGGCGTGCCGTGGCCCATACCATCGATCAGGTACAGCTCAAGGACCGTGTCTCCTCGCGCTCCGGTGCCGTCATGGATCACCTTTGCCGGAGGGGTAATCTCGGCATAGGTCCAGATGGGCCATGAGATGTCGTAGAGATCCAAGCCCGGCGTCGCTTGGGTGAGATCGATGTTAGCTGCCCAGTAAGCGTCCAGCGTGCCGACGTCCCGCCAGTAGGCTTCCGCCTCCCCGGAGGAGCGCACACAGGAGCGCGTGAACCGATGCGCCACCGCTTTGCCATGGGTGACGAGATACGGGACGATGTCCTTGCCAAAATCCCGGCTCGATCCCGGCTCGGCCGCATCGCGTCGAAGCTGATCCATCAGAAAACGGGTCGAGAAGACGTAGATGCCCATGCCGGCCAGCGCCATCGCCGGCTTGTCGGGCATGCCGGGCGGATCCTTCGGCTTTTCCAGAAAGGAGGTGATACGGTCGTCCTCATCCACCGCCATGACCCCGAAGCCGCTGGCTTCCTGGCGGGGCACTTCGATGCACCCGACCGTCACATCGGCACTTTCGCTGACATGCTGCTGGAGCATGAGTTCGTAGTCCATTTTGTAGACGTGATCGCCTGCCAGGATCACGATGAACTCAGGCCCGTAGCTCTCAATGATGTCGATGTTCTGGTAAACTGCGTCGGCCGTTCCCTCGTACCACAAGGTCTCGGACACACGTTGGCTGGCGGGCAGGATGTCAAAGCTTTCGTTGCGCTCGGCTCGCAGGAAGTTCCAGCCGCGTTGTAGGTGGCGGATGAGGCTATGAGCCTTGTACTGGGTGGCTACGGCGATATGGCGGATGCCGGAGTTGAGGGCGTTTGAAAGCGCAAAGTCGATAATGCGCGACTTGCAGCCAAAATATACGGCGGGCTTGACCCGCTTATCCGTGAGTTCGAGGAGCCGACTGCCGCGGCCGCCTGCAAGAACAAAGGCCATGGCGCAGCGCGTGAGTGGAGCGTGAGCAGTGGCATTCCTCGGCATCGGCGTTTCCTCTCATCCGGGCGCGGCTCTTCTGATTTGCTAAGCTTCTATGCTCAGAGGTGGACGGAAGTTCCTGACATTCGCTACCTGTAGGGCGCGGTAGGCTCCTGAGCCGGGTCCTGACCCATCAAAGTGTCCATCTTGGGCGCCATTGGATTGAGGCGCGCCATGCGGGATGGCTGTTACCCATAGCCTGTGCTGTTTGGTGCGCCATACGACCCAGCACAAGAGGGGAATGCGGGATTGTCGATCCCTCCTGGCGGCCTACATCCCTGGTGTGGGTCATTCCCTTGGCACACGAGCGCCCTGGTTGAGGTTTGTAGACAGCGCCTTGGCCGGGGCGTTTCAGATCAAACTCTGTTGGTCCACTGCTGCGCCAAGCTGCCGCGCCCCTTTTGGGCGCTTGTACCCTTCGGCCAATCAGCTCACTCTCACGGCAGCTGCTTTACACTGACAGCTGTCGACGAGTCCCGGGTTGAGCACGGATGCACTGCCTCCCGGGCTCCTCGTCGGACCTCAGCGCTGGCCTGCTCCCTTCACCAGGCGTTCCGCCGCATCAAACCGCGCGGTCAGAGCCTTCGCTGCCGTGAGCCCCAGCTCAAGGGCGACGGATCCCGGCCGCGGCACGCCTCGCCTCCCTGGCTCTGATGCGTTCACGATGAGCCGTGTAGAGGCCACTTGCTGCGATGACGCCCCCGCCGACCAGGGTCATAGCCCCCGGCACGGTGCCGAACACGCCAAAGCCGAGCAGCCCTGCGAACAGGAGTTGGACGTAGGAGAACGGGGCAATGGTCGACACGGCGGCCTTGCGGTAGGCCAGGATGATGAGCCAGTGCCCCATGGTCGAGAAGCCGCCCATCAGCACGGCCAAGCCAATCTCCCCCGCCGTGGGTGTGCGCCAGTGGAACGGCACGAAGGCTGTCAGGGCGATCAGCCCCACCACAGCCGACCACGCCAGGGTCGTCTCGGGCCGTTCCGAGCTCATCAGGCGGGTGGCAATCGCGGCCATGGCCCAGGAAAGCGCCGCGCCGATCGGCAGCAGGGCGGCCATTTGGAAGGCTGAGCTGCCGGGCTGGACCACGAGCATCACGCCAAGGAAGCCCACCGCCGCCGCGGCCCAGCGCCGGATGCCCACCTTCTCCCCGAGGAGCGGGATCGAGAGGGCGGTGATGAAGATCGGCGAGATGAAGTTGATCGCCGTGGCCTCAGCCACTTGGAGGTGCCCCAGTCCCAGGATGAAGAGGACGGACGAGCCGGCTACCGCCAGC
>JAJFBI010000665.1 GCA_020697385.1 Microvirga sp.
GATCGCATCCTGGTTTTTAACTGCCCCCTGAAAGCCTACCCGAGTCGAAATGAGTGTTGTTGGCAGCCCCAGGGTATTTCAGGGAGCTAATTCAATCCTCTGTCACTTCTACAAACAACGATACTGAATAATGTTTATTGGTCTTGCCTATTGAGGCGACCATGCAAATACGTACGCTTTGATTATGCTACAATATAACATGCTTATACCTTTTGATGTACGATTGTTAAAATATTTTGAATGGGTATTGATTGCTTCAAATAAGATTATAAGCTACATAACTTAAGGGAAATTTTACTTTTTGCTGCACCGAATCAAGACCAGAAAGGCATCTGCGATGCGGAACACCTACGATCTTGATAGTCTTCCTCATCCAGGTGCCTCATCGGCCAAGGATGTCGCATATTCCAGGTATATGGAACTGGCGCGTTCGGTTGAGCCCTCTTCGACGGACCATGCCGCAACCAGATCCATCCGGACATTCCTCGTCGAGCCCAATGCCTTGTTGCGGGAAGGCTTGAGAAGAATTTTGTCGGAAACTGTCTATGCTCCTTCAGTTGCAGCTGGAGCCTTCGATGAGGTCAGCTCCCAGTGCGGGCCCGACAGCGGCACGATTGTCCTCATCGCGGATGCAAGCCGCGATCACGAGGGGCTCTGCCGTCATACGAAGCTGCTCAAAGAGCAGAACCCGAATGCAAAAGTGATCATGCTGGTCGACCAATACGATCTGAACCACGTGCTCACCGCTTTCCGTTCAGGAGCGGATGCCTACCTCAAGAAGTCCATATCCTATGAGGTTCTCGTCAAGTCGCTGGATCTCGTTCTGTTGGGAGAAGCCATCTTCCCAGGTGCGATCATTGACCTTCTGCGCGAGCAGGACGCCCGTGTCGAAGAGAGCAAACAGGTATCGGCTCCGGAAGGACACCAGGAGCTGAGCCCTCCAGCAAAGGGCTTGTCCGTCCGTGAGACGGTTATCCTGCGGTGCCTGATGGATGGTGACTCGAATAAGATCATTGCGCGTAAATACGACATCACGGAAGCCACTGTGAAAGTTCACGTGAAAGCCATCCTGCGAAAGATCCAGGCCAAAAACCGAACTCAGGCGGCGATCTGGGCAGCGAGCCATCTGTCTGCGAGCCGGGGGGCAACCGTCAGCTGATTGCTTCGATTGCTGAGACCGTCGTTCAAGGGAGCCAACGGCTCCCTTTCTTTTTGGCATAAGCAACGGAGCTTCGAAGAGCCTAGGCCGATCGGCGAACCTCGACGCGGGTCGGTGCCTGGTCCTCCAGAATCATCGCGGCTCCCTTGTCGGCAATCATCAGCGTGGGCGAATTTGTATTGCCGCTCGTGATCGCCGGCATGATCGATGCATCGATGACGCGAAGGTTCTCGATGCCGCGGACCCTCAAGCGTGCGTCGGTCACGGCCATGGGATCGCTGTCGATGCCCATCTTGGCGGTGCCCACAGGGTGAAAGATCGTTGTGCCGATGTCCCTGGCACCCTTCAGGAGTTCCTCGTCGGTCGTGAGCGTTGCACCCGGCTTGTACTCTTCGGGATGGTACTTCTGGAGCGCCGGCATTGAGACTATCTGCCGGACAAGTCGAAGGGCATCTACGGCCACCCGCTGGTCTTCTTCCGTCGAGAGGTAGTTCGGACGAATGAATGGTGCTTCTCCGGCCTTGCCGCCGCGGATCCGGACAGTGCCGCGGCTGGTGGGCCGCAGGTTGCACACGCTCGCCGTAAAGGCCGGGAAGGGATGCGGATCCTCGCCGAACTTGTCGAGCGATAGCGGTTGGATGTGGAACTGAAGGTTCGGAGTGGCGTATTCCGGCGAGGAGCGGGTGAACGCCCCCAGTTGCGAGGGCGCCATGGTGAGCGGCCCCTTCCGGAAGAGGGCATATTCGAGTGCCATCTGCCCCTTCTTGAACAGAGAGCGGTACTCCTCATTGAGCGTCCGTACGCCGCTGACCTTGTAGATGGGCCTTAGCTGAAGATGGTCCTGCAGGTTCTCGCCGACGCCCGGCAAGTGGTGGACGACGTCAATTCCATGTTCCCTCAGGAAGGCGCCGTTGCCGACCCCGGACAGCTGCAGGAGCTGCGGTGAGGCAATGGCGCCCGCAGACAGAATGACCTCTTTGCGAGCCAGGATCCGCCGCAAATTGCCGTTCTGCAGGATCTCCACGCCGATGGCGCGTTTCCCCTCGAAGAGAATACGCGTTGCATGGGCGTGCGTCTCTACCTTCAGATTGGGGCGTGACAGGGCCGGCCTGAGGAAGCCGCGGGCGGCCGACCAGCGCCGTCCGTTCTTCTGATTGACATGGAAGTAGGAAACGCCCTCGTTGCTGCCCGTGTTGAAGTCGCTCGCCCGGGGAATGCCGGCCTCGACAGCGGCTTCGATGAATGAATCCAGGATCTGCCACTGCATGCGCGGCGCCTCGACCCGCCATTCGCCGCCCGCGCCGTGATGCTCGCCGGCGCCGAGATAGTGGTCCAGGTGATGGCGGAAAATCGGCCGCACATCGTCCCAACCCCAACCCTCAAGGCCCAGCTGGCGCCAGTTGTCGTAATCCTCACGCTGGCCGCGCATGTAGATCATGGCATTGATGGCGGAGCAGCCGCCCAGGACTTTGCCGCGCGGGTAGTTGAGGATGCGGCCGTTCAGGCCTGCCTCCGCCTCTGTCTTGAACATCCAGTCCGCGCGAGGATTGCCGATGGCAAACAGATAGCCGACCGGAATG
>JAJFBI010000666.1 GCA_020697385.1 Microvirga sp.
GTGGTGTTTGCCCTCGTTGCCCTCGATGCCATTGGCCGCCCTCGCTCGGTACCGCCCGCTGCCTGAGACCACCACGTTGGTGGCTTATCCTTCCAGCTCTCCCACAGGCCCGCAGAGCCGATGAGGTCCCCTGCCCTGCTGCCCTCGTCTCTCGCTCCGACGAGGTGTCATCTATCCCGAGGTCGGTGTTCCATGGCGATATGGCTTCAGCACCGCGTAAAGGGAAGCATGTTGCGGGGTCTGCACGCCCAGAGGCCTGCCCTCACGGACGATATGGCCCGAGAGCCCGTCCACCTCCAGAGGCGCCCCCTTGGCAAGGTCGTGCTACAGCGAGGCATACATCCCCGGCGGGAACCCCTTCAGCTGCCTGAGCGCGACCTCCTCGATATCATCGGCCACCGCCATACCCAGAGCCCGTGCCACGGCCGCGGCCTCCCCGATCAACCCCGCTGCCGCCGCGAGCACATCGGGATCGGCATAGAGCAGCCCCGCTGCCGAGGTCAGCGCTGCGTTGGCGCTGAGCCCGATCATCTTGGTCCAGAGTGCCGTGCGCACGTCGCCCGTCATCTCGGCCCCAAAGCCAGCCCGCCTGCAGCGTTCGACGAACTCCGCGGTTTTGGCCCGCGCAGAGCTGCCCTCGGGTGTCCCGACAACGATCGCCGACATGGCACCATTGTGGCGTATGTAGCCGGGGGCGGCGATGACGGCCGAAACATAGGCACAGCCACCGAGCACGGTGCTGCCCGGCAGAGCGTCCGTGATGATCTCCGGTCCAGTCACCCCGTTCAGGAGCGAGATGGCCACCGTCTCAGGGCCGAACAGGGATGCGGCTGCGCGGGCTGCGGCCGCCGCCTGATAGAGCTTGACCGCGAACAGGACGACATCGGCGGAGCCAAGCTGTGCCGCGTCATCACTGACATCGAGCCGAACCCTGTACTCGCCGTCTGGCCCTTCGATCCGCAGCCCGTTTTCCCTGATCGCGGCAAGATGCGCACCGCGTGCAAGGGCGGCGATATTCTCCCCGGCTTTCGCCAGCAGACCGCCGAAATATCCGCCGACCGCCCCTGGCGCCAGGACCGCAATTCGCATTGTGCCGTTCCGATCCCTGCTCGTCGGCTGTAGCGGCAGGACACTCCCCTGGTCGTGAGGTTCTTCCAAACCTCAGGCTATTGTCATGAAGCCGTGGTGCGTCAGGGTTCTCGTCGACAACCCGGGAAGGGGCCGCCTCCTCCGGAGGGACTAAACCCCCCTGCCCTCCGGCCGTCGGTTTGAGTTCTGACGTCGGAACTGGATCATGCCTGAAGTTTGTTCCTTGGCGTCGGCAGCTTCACGACAACGCCTGTACCGGCAACGGACGGCCGTGAAGGACGAAGGATCAGGCCACGGCTTGAGGCTTCGGCATCGGCTTCAGGATAAACGGCGGCGACGTCCTTGAGGACCTCCTTGAGGCGGAATGCAAGCTGGCGGTGCCCGCTCTCGCTGCCGAAATGATCCGCAAGTGCATGCCAGGGTACCGTAGTCTCGCGACGGAGCGTGTGCAGGCGATAGGTGAGCCAGACATAAAGATCGAGCGCCAGGCTCGAGTGCTTCAGCCGTGCTATTGCCTCCTCCGAGAGCGGAACCGAGTGCTCCATGAGATGGGCAAAGAAGGCATCGCTCAGGCGGACATAGCGAACCCACTCGCGCCGGCCACGAACCGGACCTTCGGCCTGCCACAGATCCATGCTGTCAACGATGCGCTGGTCGGCCAGCCGCGCCTCCTTGGCACTACGCTCGAACCGCATGGTGAACTCACAGCGGGCGATCCTGAGCGCCTGCTCGCGCACTGGCGCATAGGAGCCGCGGGTGCCGCCCGAGGTCGTAAGGCCCATGCGCTTGAGCCATGAGGCCATGTTCGGCCCGAGATCGACCACCTGGCTGCGCGTCCTGACCGCCTCGGTCTGGAAGTAGATCATGATCAGCCGGGCCTTCGTGCCATAGGGCACGCCCACCGGGACAACCTTGTCGCGCAAAGGCAGGATGCCGGGTCGGATCACAAGTTGGTAGGCGCCGTTTCGGCGGACCCAGGGCTCCGTCGGGTTCTTCGGCTCACGATGCGGCAGAGCTGCCTGGCAGAAGCCGGAGTGAAGATAGTTGACCGCATCCTGCTCGCTGGAGAGTATCTCGTGTGCCCACCGCACCCGACGCTGCTCTGCGGACGTATCAGCTTCAGCGATCACCTGCTCGAAGCCATGCAGGATCAGCTGGCGATGTATCTCAGCCATGGCCATCTCGCGTGCGAGCCCAGCTCTTCTGTTGGATCACGTTCCGGCCACTCCGAAAACCCTGTTTCTTCCCTGCTGGAGTAGCGGCGGCTCCTTTGCGTCTCAATTTCAGCGACAGCTTTGAGGCGCTCCTCCGCCCTATCGGGATCTGTCTATAAGCTACTATAGGAAAGAGTTTCAAATTCAGCGAGGATATCCCGGTCTGTGTCACGATTTCAGCGATGGCTCGGTCGCGAAGCGTCTCAACTTCAGCGAGGAGTGTCGCAAATTCAGCGTGGATAGATTGAGCGGGCGTCACCGATTCAGCGTGAATACGTTGTGGGTAAGCTTCCGGACAGCCCACTTCCCGGTTCCGACGCTCCTGACCGATATAACGACCAATCAGGCTTGGCCCGATCTCGTCCCGTCGCTGAATCAGTGACGCTCCTGCGTGGCGTGTCGAACGCAGCACAGCTTGCGATCGGCCGCCAACCT
>JAJFBI010000667.1 GCA_020697385.1 Microvirga sp.
TGCGTGGCCGCGAGTCTTCGCGGTCATGCTGTCCTGCGCCGTTGCGGCTTTAGCACTTGACAGCGCCACGGCCGCGTTCGCTCGCATGGGCGAGAATGCGGCAACGACCAAGCTAGTCTGGAAAATTCACGAGGCGCTGGCGGGCGCTGACCAAGCGGTTGAGATCGTGTAGGATTCTGGTGCTGACGCAGAATCGGCACGGTCAACGGAGTTCGCGCCCGCCATGGCGGATGATGCCCCGTTTCTCCCGGGTTTGTCACCCATCGCCGGCAAGCCTGTGCAGGTCACCTTCGACGCCGGACGGTTGACCTCGGACGGCGGTGTTTTGGTGCTGGCCGAAGTCGAGCGGCGCCTCGCGATCGCCGAGCGCCTGGCGCGCTGCCTCGAGGACCCGCGGGCGCCCGAGCGGGTCCAGCATGGGCTCGCCGAGATGATCCGCTTCCGCGCGCTCTTGATCGCGGCCGGCTACGCGGATGCCAACGACTGCGACTCGCTGCGCGCCGATCCGGCCTTCAAGATGGCCGTCGGCCGGCTGCCCGAGAGCGCGGCTGACTTGTGCTCCCAGCCGACCATGTGCCGGCTCGAGAACCTGCCCGGCCCGACCGCGCTGAAGCGCATGATGGCCGCCATGGTCGAGCTGTTCTGCGACAGCTTCGCCGAGGTGCCGCGACGCCTCGTGCTCGACATCGACGATACCGAGGACCGGGTCCATGGCGGCCAGCAGCTGGCGCTGTTCCACGCCCATTACGACAGCCGCTGCTTCCTGCCGATCCACATCTACGAGGCGACCACCGGCAAACCGGTCGCGGTGATCCTCAGACCGGGCAAGACGCCGGGCGGTGCCGAGGTCGCCCTCGTCCTGCGCCACGTCGTGAAAGCGATCCGTGCTCGCTGGCCCAGGGTCGATATTCTGGTGCGCGGCGACAGCCACTACGGCCGGCCCGAGGCGATGACCTGGTGCGAGCAGAACCGCGTCGGCTACATCTTCGGCCTCGCCGGCAACCCGGTCCTGCTGACCAAGGTCGCTGCCCTCGCTGAGGATGCCGCCGTGAGCCGCGCCCAGGGCGAGGCCGAGAAAGTGCGCCGCTTCGGCGAGCTCCCCTATGCCGCCAAGACCTGGTCGGTCGAGCGGCGGGTCATCGCCCGCATCGAGGCCTCGCCCCAGGGCAGTGACAGCCGCTTCATCATCACCAACCTCAAAGGGGCGCCGCGCTGGCTCTACGAGAGCGTCTACTGCGCCCGCGGCCAGGCCGAGAACCTGATCAAGGCGCACAAGCTGCACCTCGCTTCCGATCGGACCTCCTGCACCAGCGCCATCGCCAACCAGTTCCGCCTGCTGATCCACACCGCCGCCTACTGGCTCCTGCACACGCTGCGCGGCCTGGCGCCCAAGACCTCGTTCTGGCGCGACGCCCAGTTCGACACCATCCGGCTCGCCCTGATCAAGGTCGCCGCCCGGGTCACCGAGCTGAAAACCCGGATCAAGGTCGCGCTCCCGACCTGCTATCCCCACCAGCAGAGCTGGGCACTGCTCGCCGCTCGGGCCGCCAAGCTGCCGCCCTGAGGCCCGGGACAGCGTGTCCCGCCTGAGCGTTCCCTCGCAACCCCAAACCCGACCGATCCGCGCCCCTGGCGCCACCCAGGTCCGCGTCCGACACCGCCTCAGATGCGCGCTACTCACCACCCTCATGAATGATCCGGGCTAGCGGGTCCGGCAACTTGACCGGCGCCGCAATTCCAGCCATCGTAGGAATCTCGCGAAACTCGACGCTCGTGCCGCGCGGCGGACCTGACATCGGAGGTATCGCCCCTCTGCGTCGAGCCCGAGCCGGACCGGAGGTATCAAGCATCGGAGACGTGCACTGGACTAGCTGGAGGGCATCGCGCGGGTGCTTGCACGGTCGACGCTTCTGAAACGGCCGGCCGTGAGCAGAGCGATGCGGCAAGCCCGCTGGTGGTGTGGGAGGCTAAAAGTGGGAATCGATTTTCACGCACTGAAATTTCTGCAATTCGCGGTAGCTCATCAGACATTGGGGGATGTTGCTACGATAGGGCGACTACGTCTTTACGTCAGCAAGGTGCATCTCGGGAAAATCTTGAGACTCGAGTCTGCGGCGCAGTATACCGGCTTTTGCGAGCCTTTATTGTATGATCATTTCAAGGCACAATTGGGGGCAACCTACCTCACCGACATGAACCACCCTATCAAACACGACAGGCAATATGACACCGTTCTTGATTATGGCACGCTCGAGCACATTTACAATATCCCGCAAGCCATGAAGAACCTATCCTCACTCTGCAGAGAGGGAGGGCAGATCCTCCATGTATCACCCGCAAATAATCATTGTGGGCATGGTTTTTACCAGCTTTCGCCTGAATTGTTTTTCTCAATTTATTCGCGTGCCAATGGCTATGCCGATACCAAGATTTTTTTAGCCGACACAGACGATCAAAGACATTGGTATGTCGTAAAAGAGCCGAGTCACGGAAAGCGAGTGACGGTTGCTTCGCGGTGTCCACTTTACGTGCTTGTCAGAACGTGCAGGAGCGGCCCGTTCGCACACGATCAGGTTCAGCAATCAGACTATCTTCATGTGTGGACCGCCAAACCGGAAGCACGTAGTAGTGGATTAAGACAATGGGTCGAAGGTAGCGAGAGAATGTATTCAGCAGCGTTTCATCTGAAACGGAAGTTAAACCGGATGGGAAGGTTGAGATTTGGCAAGTCCTC
>JAJFBI010000668.1 GCA_020697385.1 Microvirga sp.
AGCGGGCGTTGGACTATGCCTTCGCGCGATTCCCGGACGTCGACCGCTCAATCCGGCCGCTTCTGCTCGAGGCCTATCGCAGTCTCGACGCCTATCTCGATGTTCGGCCGACTCTCCACGCTTTGCACGCGCAAGGCCTTCGGACAGGCATCCTGTCGAACGGCGATCCGGGGATGCTCAAGGCGGCAGTGGATTCGGCGAACCTTGCCGGTGATCTCGACGTGGTGTTGTCCGTCGACGCCGTGCAGGTCTTCAAGACGAGCCCACGCAGCTACGACCTTGTGCTGCAGACCCTCTCCATCACTGCCGACGAAGTCGTGTTCGTCTCATCCAACCGCTGGGACATCGCGGGTGCTGCCGCTTTCGGGTTCACGCCGATTTGGGTAAACCGGCTTGGTCTTCCGAATGAGTACGCGGAGCTTCCTGCAAGCGCGGTGATCGCATCGCTGCACGGGTTGGTTTAACACATCGTCATGGCCGGGCTTGTCCCGGCCATCCACGTCTTTGCGTCCTAAAACGTGGATGCCCGCAACAAGTGCGGGCATGACGCTGAGAAGCAAGAGTGACCTACTTCGCCATCGCGGCCAGAATGCGCGCCCAGGAGCGGGTGCCCTTGTGGAAGCTCTGGAGGTCGTACTTCTCGTTCGGAGAGTGAATGCGGTCGTCGTCGAGGCCGAAGCCGACGAAGAGCGTATCCATGCCCAGCGTGCGCTTGAAGTCGCCGCCGACCGGGATCGAGCCGCCCATGCCGATGACGATCGGGTCCTTCTGCCACTCGTCATGCAGCGCAGACTTCGCCGCCGTGATGGCCGGGAAGTCGTGCGGCAGCGCCAGCGCCCGCGAACCCTTGTGGTGAATGAACTCCACCGAGCAGTCGGCGGGAATGCGCTCACGCACGAAAGTCTCGAAGTTCTTGGAGATCGCAGCCGGGTCCTGGTCGCCAACGAGGCGGAACGAGACCTTGCAGCGGGCTTCCGACGCAATCACCGTCTTGGTGCCCTCGCCCGTATAGCCGCCGATAATGCCGTTCACGTCGCAGGTGGGGCGCGACTGGATCTGCTCGATCAGCATGCGGCCCTTCTCGCCGGCCGATTGCTTCAGGCCCACCTGGCCGAGGAATTCCTCTTCCGTGAGGTTCAGGCCCTTCCACTGCTCCAGCACCTGCGTGGGGGTTTCGTGCACGCCGTCATAGAAGCCTGGAATCGTAATGCGGCCGTTGTCGTCGTGAAACGCCGCGATGATCTTCGACAGCACATGGATCGGGTTGCGCGCCGCGCCGCCGAAGGTGCCGGAATGGAGGTCGCGGTCGGCACAGCGGACGATGATCTCCTCATAGACCATGCCGCGTAAGGAAGAGGTGATGCCGGGCGTGTTCTGGTCCCACATGCCCGTGTCGCAGACGAGGGCGACGTCGGCCGTCAGCTCGTCCTTGTTGGCCTCGATGAACTCAGGCAGGAACTTGGATCCGTCCTCCTCCGCGCCTTCGACCAGGAAGGTGATGTTGATCGGCAGCGAACCCGTCTCGGCCTTCCAGGCGCGGCAGGCCTCGACGAAGGTCATCACCTGACCCTTGTCATCGGAGGAGCCGCGGGCGCTGATGGCCTTGCGGCCGTCCGGCAGCGTGATCATGCGCGGCTCGAAGGGCGGCGTCTCCCACAGCTCCAGCGGGTCGACCGGCTGCACATCGTAATGGCCGTAGAACAGAACATGCAGCTTCGCATCGCCCTTGGCATGACCGACCACGGCCGGATGCCCGCCCGTCTCACGCAAGGAAGCCTCGATGCCGATGCTCTTCAGCTCGTCCACGAGCCACTGGCCGGCCGTGCGGCAATGGTCCTTATAGGCAGGGTCCGTGGAGATGGACGGAACCTTGAGCCACTGGAACAGGCGCTCCAGGGAGGAATCGAGGTCGGAATCGATGCGCTGCAGAACTTGGTCGAGCTGTGACATGGGGAACATCTGCCTTGTGGACGAGGTCGACCCAAGAGGTACTCTCATCACCCAGGTGATCGCAAGCCCGAGATTGGGGCTCAGGATCGGACCAGAGGCTTGGTCATATAAACACGCCGGAAGCCCTTCTCCTCCGCCCGGTGGGTCTCGACAAACCCCAGACGTTCATAAAGACGGACGTTCTCGATCATGGCCTCGTTCGTGTAGAGCCGAATGGCCTTGAACCCGCGCTCGATGGAGAGCCTCTCCGCGAAGGCGATCAGCGCGCGCCCATAGCCGCGTCCCTGCATATCCGGATGGACGGCAACATTGTCGAGAAGCATGGTTTCGTCTTCCGGAAGAAGAACGAGCATTCCGGCGAGTTTATTCTCACTGGAGAGAACATAGACGCGCCGCTTCTCGATCAGAGCGGAATAGTCGTCGCTCATCGGTCCGGGCTTTTGGCCGATGAGCGGGATATACTGAGTATAGGCCACAGTGACGAGCGCCTCGACGGCGGCCAGATCTTCACGTTGCGCCAGGCGAATATCGAACATTGTCAGTCACAAGCACGACGCTGGCTGACTTTTACCGCCGCAGCAATCCGCCCAAGGTTCCGCGCACGATGGCGCGGCCGATGGAGCTGCCCTGTCGTCCGCCGATGGATTTGCCGATCTCGGCCGCGAGGTTGCCGACCGTCTGATTGACGATGGTCCGAGTCACCTCGCGGGTCACGCGCTGCGTCACCGTCATGGAACCTTTGCGCTGCGTTCCCGCTCCGAACAGGCCGCCCAGCATGTCG
>JAJFBI010000669.1 GCA_020697385.1 Microvirga sp.
CTATCGTACGGAGATTCTGGGCTTCGGACCTGACATGAAAGCCTCCGGCTACCGGGCCATCAATCCGATGGGCAAGGTGCCGGCGATCCTTCACGAGGGTGTGGTCGTCACCGAAGCGGCGGCGATCTGCGCCTATCTTGCCGATGCCTTCCCCGGCGCAAGGCTGGCGCCGCTTCCGGGCGATCCTCGCCGGGGCACCTATTACCGCTGGATGTTTTTTGCTGCCGGTCCAGTCGAAGCAGCTGTGAGCAATAAGTCCCTCGGCTTCGAGGTGCCGGCCGACCGGCAGGGCATGATCGGCTACGGCTCCCTCGAGGATGTGCTGAACACATTGGAATATGCGGTTTCCCAGTCCGAATATGTGGTGGGCGACCAGTTCAGCGCAGCGGATGTCTATGTGGGCGCTCAGCTCGGCTGGGGCATGATGTTCGGTACGATCGAGAAGCGGCCTGCCTTCGAGGCTTACTGGAACCGGATCGGCAATCGTCCGGCGGCGCTTCGAGCCCGCGAGATCGACGACGCACTGCTGCCGCCGAGGACTTGAGCAGGCGCGGAACGTCAGCGCCGATCCGGAATCGAATAGGTCCCGGTCGCGTGACAGACCACATCGGAGCTACCCTCTGAATAAATGGATACGTCCCCTACGGCCAGCCGCTTGCCCAACTTCAGCAGGCGGCAATCGGCAATGAGGTCGCGCTGCTCGGGCTTCCTGAGAAAATTGAAGTTCAGGCTCGTGGTGACGGCGAGCGCCACCGGGCCGATATGGGCCAGGATCGCCACATAAAGGCCAAGGTCCGCCAGAGCCATCATGGACGGTCCTGAGATCGTGCCCCCCGGCCGGATATGGCGCTCATGGTAGATCATCCGCATGCGCGCCGAGAGAGGCCCGACCCCATCGACGAAATAGGTCTGCCCGCCCATGTGGATCTGCGGGAACTCCCGGTCCAGGAAGGCCGCGAGTTCGTCTCGGGTCATGATGGGGTGGTGCGATGCCATGAATGTGCGATGCTCATTGAACTGCCCTGCCCTATCCCATACGTTCCCTTTATGAATCACGACAATTATCCGAACGATTACATTCGCGGCATCCTCAACGGCGTGAAGACCATCGCGATGGTCGGAGCCTCGCAGAACCCGGCGCGCCCGAGCTGGATCGTCACCAAGTACCTGCTCGAGCGGGGCTACGACGTGATCCCGATCAATCCGGGGCTGGCCGGCACCGAGCTTCTGGGGAAGACGGTCTACGCTTCCCTTAAGGACGTGCCTGTCCCAATCGACATGGTCGAGGTCTTCCGCAACTCGGAGGCCGCCGGACCCATCACGGACGAGGCGCTGTCGCTCGACCCGCTGCCCAAAGTCATCTGGATGCAGCTGTCCGTGCGCAACGACGAGGCAGCCGCGAGGGCCGAGGCAAAAGGCCTGCAGGTGGTTATGGACCGCTGCCCCAAGATCGAGTTCGGCCGCCTCTCCGGCGAGATCTCCTGGCAGGGCGTGAATTCACGGATGATCAGCGCGAAGAAGCCCGTTCTGTCCGGAAAGGGCTTTCAGAAACTCAGCCTCAATCGCCCTTAAGTTTTTAGCCGCAGGCACTCAACCTCCGCCTTGACCCGAAGAACGTTTCGTTCTTTATAGAGAACAGAATGTTGTCCTTGTGAGGAAGAGGCTGCTGCCATGTCCGACCGTCTGCCTGGTTTCAACACCCTTGCCATCCATGCGGGAGCGGCTCCCGATGCGGCCACCGGCGCACGGGCAACGCCGATTTATCAGACGACCTCCTTCGTCTTCGACGACGTGGACCACGCCGCCTCGCTGTTCGGATTGCAGGCTTTCGGCAACATCTATTCCCGCATCGGCAACCCGACCTGCGCGGTGCTCGAGGAGCGTGTTGCGGCGCTTGAAGGCGGCACGGCAGCCCTGGCGGTGGCATCGGGCCATGCGGCCGAGTTCCTGACCTTCCACACCCTGCTTCAGCCCGGCGACGAGTTCATCGCAGCCAAAAAGCTCTATGGCGGCTCGATCAACCAGTTCAACCACGCCTACAAGAACTTCGGCTGGAACGTGGTCTGGGCCGATTCGGATGATCCGTCCTCCTTCGAGGCAGCCATCACGCCTAAGACCAAGGCGATCTTCGTCGAGTCGATCGCCAATCCGGGCGGCGTCATCGTCGATCTGAAGGCCATCGCGGCTATCGCCAAGAAGCACCGCATTCCATTCATCGTCGACAACACGATGGCCTCACCTTACCTGATCCGCCCGTTCGAGCACGGCGCCGACATCATCGTCCACTCTGCCACCAAGTTCCTTGGCGGCCACGGCAACTCCGTCGGCGGTCTCATCGTGGATGGTGGTTCGTTCAATTTCGCAGGCGACGACCGTTATCCGATGCTATCCAAGCCGCGCCCGGAATATGCCGGCATGGTGCTGGGCGAAACCTTCGGCAATTTCGGCTTCGCCATCGCCTGCCGCGTGCTGGGCCTGCGCGATCTTGGCCCGGCCCTCTCGCCGTTCAACGCCTTCCTGATCCTCAACGGTATCGAGACCCTGCCGCTGCGCATGCAGCGCCACTCGGACAATGCCCTGACAGTCGCCGAGCATCTGCAGGGCCACAGCAAGATCTCCTGGGTCAGCTATCCCGGCCTGCGCTCGGACCGCTACCACAACCTCGCGCAGGAATACTGCCCCAAGGGCGCCGGCGCGGTGTTCACATTCGGGCTCAAGGGCGGCTACGAG
>JAJFBI010000670.1 GCA_020697385.1 Microvirga sp.
ATCCGTCAGCCGATCGCGCGTTGGTAAACTGTTGGACTCGGCCGTGCACGGCAGGGTCAGGCGTTTTCTGACGTTTGTGGCCCCGCAGCTACAGCGGAGAGCCAGCGGTGAAGCTAGACCTCTGAGCGGTGAGGGCGGCCCATCGCCGATCTCACCTACCCATAAACTTTAGGGCGGCTGCGGCCGCCTTTTTCTTTGCCCGGGATCAAGCGCCAGTGGTTTAGCGCGCCGTCCCCGGGAAGGCCCCGCGAAGGGCGCAGTTGGCGGGATTTTTTTGGGCCCGGTCGGCTCCGGGACCAAAACCCGGCGGCGCCATCGTCGGCGCTGTTGCCGATCGGTGTCATCGAAGGCGGGCTTGCCTTCTGGCTGCCCACCTATCTCCGCTCGAACTCAACAGATGAGTAACCTTGTCTATCTCCCGGGCGATCGCGGCGCGCGGCTTGCCGGTTTCGATCTGGCGTTTGACCTCGATGAGCGCGACATTGGCGGTGTCTAGCCGAGCGGCGAGGATCGCCGCGATGTAAAGCGTGGCCGCCGGATCCGAAAGCAAAGTCGCTGCGTCGGCAACATTAAACTCCGAACGTTCAAGGGCTCGTACGTCAGCCGTATGTGGCCTATCCAACAGCACGGCCAACTCGCCGAGTACCGAGCCCGATTCAGAAATTTTGGCGATCCGCGTACCCTCCCTTACGACCTCCACGACACCTTGCCTGAGGAGCAGCAGCTTGCCGGTAGTTGTGCCAGCCGCGATCACCATCTCTCCAGGCTGGTATGTCGCGGTGGGTAGCATCGCGAGATGTTTCTGGAGCGTCGCAGCGTCGGGAATGAGCGGCATGGCCTAACCTCGAACTCGCGGATAGCTTAGAGGAGCTCCTTTTTAAGGCCATTCCAAACCCGGAACCAAGCCTGGATCGCGCCGCGACCACAAGAGGCCGGAGGCTGCGCCGGGTTTTCAAAATGCAGCCCTCATTCACGGCACCCCATCGGCGAGCGCTCGTCTCGCGCCGGATTCCGTTTGTCTATCTGTCTATCTAGAGATAGATGGACCGGCTGATCGTGTTGCGTGTAAGAGTGGGAGGGCCCCCCGCCGAGACCCTTGAGAGGCTCTCGTTTCTATCACCTTCAAAGGGGCTCTGGCCGCCCTTTTCTTTCAAGCGTTATCCGCCAGCCGCTGATAGGGCTCGGCCCCCCGCTCCTGCGTGCTGGCAGAGGATATGATGTTCGCCGATTATTACGAAATCCTGGAAATCAGCCCTAAGGCCGACGCGGGCACGATCGAGCGGGTTTTTCGCTATCTCGCGGGTCGCTACCATCCCGATAACAAGGAGAGCGGCGACCGCGATCGCTTCGACCAGGTCATAGAAGCTTATGCCGTGCTTCGCGCTCCCGAGAAACGCGCGGCCTACGACGTCCAGTACAAGACCCATACCGGCCTGCGCTGGAAGCTTGCTGAGGAAGCCTTCACTGGGAACGGCGTCGATCGCGACGCCGACATTCAGAACAGGATGCTGGCGCTCCTCTACACCAAGCGCCGGCGCAACATCCTCGAGCCGGGTATCGGCCCAGTCGAATTCGAACGCCTGCTCGACTATCCAGCCGAGCATTTGGATTTTCACTTCTGGTATCTGAAAGAGAAAGGCTTGATCTCGAAAATGGAGAACGGCACCATCGCAATCACAGTGGAAGGCGTCGATCGCGTGCAGACCGAACATCACGCCGCCGCCACCAGAACCTTGCTGGCAGATCAGAGAGAGCGAGCACGGGTCTGAGTTCTTGCCGTTTAAGCCAGGCGCATACGCCACGGGCGCGCGGTGGCGTAACCCAGCGGATGACAACGGTCTCGACTTGCCGAGTGCCGGCTATGGCCGAAGCCTCTCGATCTCCGCATTGAGCGCCGCTTCGACCGTCCGGTACGACGCAGCAACGGCGATTACGCGCGACCCGGCATCGGCGATACAGCCGGTCCGGCCGACGCGCTCGATGTCCGCACATTGCTCCGCGAGTTCGCGAGCGCCCAGGATTGAGCTTGTGCCCTTGATCATGTGTGCTGCCCGCTGGACGCTCGGGACATCGGCTCGCGCTGCCGCGTCGCGCAACGCCGAGAGAACGGTTGGGGTCTGATCGAGGAAGCTCCTAATCACCTCCCGCAGTGCCGCCGTCCCCCCGAGATCTTCGCGAAGCTGATCAAGCGCATCGCGGTCAAGTGCGGTGCAGGTCGCTACGCTCTCGTTCTCGAGCGGCGGCGCGGCCGCGGCTTCGGGTGCGGTGGGGGCCGCCACAGGCCGGCATTGGGCGAGCGCCGCTGCGAGTCGGTCCAGCGTCACTGGCTTGACGATGTAGTCGTCCATGCCCGCCGCCAGGCACTTGTCGCGGTCCCCTTGCATCGCCTCGGCGGTCATCGCGATGATGCGCGGACGCACGCCTGCCGGCCAGCGCGCGCAGATGGTACGGCTCGCCTCGAGGCCATCCATCTCCGGCATCTGGACGTCCATCAGTACGACGTCATAGGCGGCATGTTCGAGCCGCGCGAGCGCCTGGCGTCCATCGCCAACGACCTCGGCCCCGTATCCGAGCCTTTCGAGCATTCGAAGCGCGACCTTCTGGTTGATCGCATTATCCTCGGCGAGAAGGATGCGCAGTGGTACCGACGAGCCCCCATCGCCAGCTACCGGAGGAACCGCGCCGGCCGACGTGTCGCGTCGGTCGCCGATCGTGTCGATCAGCCGATCG
>JAJFBI010000671.1 GCA_020697385.1 Microvirga sp.
GTGGGCGAGAGCGTCGTCGAGGCAATCCTCGATCTCGTGCGCTCGGCCCGTCCTGAAGCAGAACGGATCGAGGGCGTCAGCGACAAGATCCTGTGGGGTCCCGGCCCCCGCGCCAGTCAGGCCCTGATGCTGGCCGTACGCGCCCGTGCGCTCATCGAGGGCCGCGTGGCTCCCTCACTGGCCGACGTGGTGGCGCTGGCCGAGCCGGTTCTCAAGCACCGCATGGCGCTCACCTTCTCGGCCCGTGCGGACGGAGACACGATCAAAAGCGTCATCGGCCGGCTCACCGCGCGGCTGGCAGGCTAGGATCATCGCCATGGCCCGTGTCCGGGTCCTCCCCGAAAGCGCCCGCTCGCCGGGCCGCCAAGAGACGGAGAGCGCGCTTTCCCTCGCTCACCGGATGCCGCGCCTCGTGCTGGAGGCCCGGCGTGTCGCGGCCAATCTCGCGCATGGCATTCACGGCCGGCGCCGCTCCGGCACGGGTGAGACCTTCTGGCAGTTTCGCCCCTTCGTGGCCGGCGAGGCTGCGCAGCGCATCGACTGGCGCCGCTCGGGCCGCGACGACCGCCTCTATGTCCGAGAGCGCGAATGGGAAACGGCCCAGACCGTCTGGTTTTGGATCGACCGCTCCGCCTCCATGGGCTATGCCTCAGACCTCGCCCAGGCGCCCAAGATTGAGCGCGCCATTGTGCTCGGCATGGCGCTCGCCAATTGCTTCGTCGAAGGTGGCGAGAGGGTCGGCATGCTGGGGCTGATGTCGCCGCGCGCCACCCGGCGCATCGCCGAGACCATGGCCCAGACCCTGGTGGCGGACCGCGCCTCTCTCGAGGAAGACCTGCCACCGCAGGCCGCCATCGCGCCGCAGCACGAAGCGATCCTGATCAGCGATTTCCTGTCGCCCGTGCGCGATATCGCCACCATGGTCGAGGGCATCTCGTCCCGCGGGGCGCGTGGGCACCTGGTGATGATCGTCGATCCCGTCGAGGAAACCTTCCCGTTCCAGGGACAGGCGGTTCTGCACGATCTCGAGGATGGACTGTCGCTCCGGATCGGCGATGCCACCTCCTGGGGGAAGGCCTATCGGTTGCGCATCGAGCAGCACCGGGCGGAACTGCAGGAGCTCGCGCGCCGCCGCGGCTGGACCTTGACCATCCACCGGACCGACCGACCGGCGAGCGAAGCAGCGCTTCGCCTCATGACGCTGGTGGCGACATCCCGTGGTGCCGGTGTGGGAGGGCGCTGAGCGATGCTGGGCCTGCCTCTTACCTTCACCGTTCCACTTGTTCTCACAGCACTGGCCGCGCTGCCGGCGATCTGGCTGCTCCTGCGCATCACGCCGCCGCAGCCGAAGCGCGTGGATTTCCCGCCGCTCAGGATCATGGCGGACCTGCGCCCCGAGCAGGAAATGCCCGCCCGCACGCCATGGTGGCTGCTGCTCATGCGGCTGCTGCTGGCCGCCT
This sequence comes from Microvirga sp., assembly GCA_020697385.1. Classification (GTDB taxonomy): domain Bacteria; phylum Pseudomonadota; class Alphaproteobacteria; order Rhizobiales; family Beijerinckiaceae; genus Microvirga. The sequence goes on from JAJFBI010000671.1 coordinate 1,461, forward strand.
TCCTCATCCTCGCCGCGTCCGGCCCGATCTGGAATCCCTTGGCCGAGGGCAACAGCCGCTCGCCGCTTCTGATCGTGCTCGACAACGGTTTCGCCGCCGCTCACGACTGGCGCGAGCGCATGAACCTGGCTTCAGAGCGCATCGAGGCCGCAGGACGCGACGGGCGCACGGTGGCCCTTGTGGCAACGGCGGAAACGCCCGCCGCCATCGAGCCTGCGAGTCCCGCCGCAGCGCTCGAGCGTCTGCGATCCTTGAAACCCCTGCCGCATCTGCAGGACCGCCAGGTGCATCTCGAGTCTATCGGGCGCTTCCTGGAAGCGACGCCGGACGCCAACATCGTCTGGATCAGCGACGGGGTTGCGGGCGTTGACGGACAGGGCTTCATCGATGGTTTGGCTCCCATGGCGGACGGTCAGCGGATCACCGTGCTGAAAGCGGAGCGCGCTCCGGCCCTTGCGGTTGCAGGCGTCGAGAATGCCAGCGGCCAGATGAATGTGAGGCTGGTGCGCCCGGAACCGAACGGACGCGACTCGGGCACCGTCCGCGTTCTCGACCTCAAGAGCCTGCCGCTCGCCGACATGCGCTTTTCCTTCGAGGCCAATGCCACCGAGACCTCTGTGGCGTTCGATCTCCCCACCGAGATCCGCAACGCCATCGCCCGCATCGAGATTCTCGGCGAGGGATCGGCCGGCGCCGTGCACCTGCTCGACGAACGCGGCAAGCGCCGTCGCGTCGGTCTCGTGTTCGGCGGCACTTCGGATCAGGCTCAGCCTCTCCTCTCGCCGCTCTACTACATCGAGCGGGCGCTGGCGCCCTATTCGGAGATCCGCACGGGTCGCGGCGGCGTGGCTGACTCGGTGAACCAGCTCATCGACGAGCAGGTCTCCGTGCTGGTGCTGGCCGATGTGGGCGGTCTCGACCGTGAGACGCTCGGCAAGGTCACGGCCTTCGTGGAACAGGGCGGCATGCTGCTGCGGTTTGCCGGCTCGCGGTTGTCCGCCGGAAACGACGAACTGGTTCCGGTGCGTCTGCGCCGCGGCGGGCGCAGCCTTGGCGGCACCCTGTCCTGGGATACGCCCAAAACCTTCGCGCCCTTCACCCGCGAGAGCCCCTTCTTCGGCCTCGCCGTGCCGGAGGAGATCGGCATCCGCCGCCAGATCCTCGCGGAACCCGACGGCGACCTGCCGGCCAAGACCTGGGCCTCACTTGCCGACGGCACTCCTATCGTGACGGCCGACAAGCGCGGCGACGGAATGATCGTGCTCTTC
>JAJFBI010000672.1 GCA_020697385.1 Microvirga sp.
CATATCAGCTTTTCCGGGCGAATACCTCCCCGCGACTTGAAGGTTCGGCGGAGGCAACACACCTTGGCCTTATGACGCTGCCTCCCACGATAGTCCCCACGGATGATCTCCTGACCATGGCTCGCAGCCTGGACCCGGAGAGTCTGTCGCGTGTCATCGCCATGCGGGACTGGATCGTCACCACCGGGGCCCGGATGGAGGATTCGAACGAGTTCCTGACCGGCTTCCTCAACCGGTTGATCGATCTCGGGCTGCCCGTCGACCGGGCGGTCTCGGCCATCGAGGCGCTCCATACCGAATATGCCGGCATCGGCCGGTTCTGGACCCGGGAGGAAGGCACTGTCGTGCGCTATCTGCCGCACGGGGACCGCCGGGAAGACATCTATCAGGCGAGCCCCTTCGCTTATGTGAACCGCACCGGCGAGTGGCTCATTCTCGACCTTACCGAGACTCCGGATGATCTCTTCCCGGTCATTCCGGAGTTGAAAGAAGCGGGCTACCGACAATACGTCACAGTCCCGATCCTGTTCACCAACGGCGCCCAGAACGCAATCTCGTTCGCGACCCGGACGCCGGGCGGGTTCGGCCAGCGGGAGCTGACGATCCTGCGCATGGCGATCCCATCCTTCGCCCTCGTCACCGAACTGCGTGCGGCGAGCAACCGGCTCGATGAGGTGCTGCGGGTGTATGTGGGCGACGACCCGCACAAAGCGATCCTCTCCGGCGCCATCCAGCGCGGGCAGGTGACGCGCATCCGCTCGGCCATCCTCTTCGCCGACATGCGCGACTACACGCATATCTCCTCGACGCTGAGCCCCGAGAGCGCGGTGGAACTGCTGAACACGTATTTCGACTGCATCGTGCCGCCTATCGAGGACGAAGGCGGCGAGGTGCTCAAATATCTCGGCGACGGCGTGCTGGCCATCATGCGCGACAAGGGCGACGATACGGGCGGTGCAGCGCAATCGGCCCTGACGGCCGCCACTCATGCGCTTCGCCGCATCGAGGCGGCGAACAGCGAGGGGCGCTTCCCTGTGCCGATCAGCGTGGGCTTCGCCCTGCATCACGGCGATGCAGCCTATGGCAATGTGGGCTCTGGCCAACGCCTCGACTTCACGGTGATCGGACGCGACGTGAATCTTGCAAGCCGCATCGCCGAGCTGAACAAGCGCCTGGGCGAGCCGCTTCTCATGTCGAAGCCATTCGTCGAACATTTGTGGGGCAATCCTTCGCCGCTTGGAGCCCATGCGGTGGAAGGCTTCGCGGAAGCTATCGAAGTCTACCGGCCCTGAAGCCGCTCCCGGTCGTGCGGCGCATCGAGATCCAGAATTGGCCCGGCCGGCACGATGCCAGTTGGATTGATGGTCTTGTGGCTCTCGTAATAATGCCCCTTGATATGCGCCATGTTCACGGTCTCGGCGATGCCGTCCGTCTGGTAGAGATCGCGCAGGTAGCCGGAGAGATGCGGGTAATCGGCAATCCGGCGCAGGTTGCATTTGAAGTGCCCGACATAGACCGGGTCGAAACGCACAAGCGTCGTGAATAACCTGATGTCCGCTTCGGTGAGCCTGCTGCCGCAGAGATAACGGCGTGAGGACAGGCGCCCGTCGAGCGCGTCGAGGGCCTCGAAGAGCGGGCGCACGGCCTCCTCGTAAGCCTGCTGCGTCGTGGCGAAACCCGCCTTGTAGACGCCGTTGTTGATATGATCGTAAATGCGCGCGTTCAGCCCGTCGATCTCAGGCCTGAGATCCTCAGGGTAATAGTCGCCGGGCTTGGCCCCGATGCCGTCGAAACCTGAGTTCAACATGCGGATGATCTCGGCGGATTCGTTGCTGACGATGGCGCCCTTCGCCTTGTCCCAGAGCACCGGCACCGTCACGCGCCCCGAATAGTCGGGCTTGGCGGCGGTATAGACCTGATGCATGTAGCGGGCGCCATGAATGGGGTCTTGGACGACGCCGGGACCGTCCTCGAAAGTCCAGCCGTACTCCATCATGCGCCAATGCACGACGGAGACGCCGATCATCGCCTCCAGGCCTTTCAGCCGGCGCATGATCAGGGTGCGGTGCGCCCACGGGCAGGCGAGCGACACATAGAGGTGATAGCGTCCAGCTTCGGCGTTGAACCCGCCTTCGCCGCTCGGGCCGGGGGAGCCATCCGCCGTAACCCAGTTGCGGAAGACCGCGTTGGTTCGCACGAAGCGGCCGCCCGTGCTCCCGGTGTCGTACCACCGGTCCTGCCACACCCCGTCGACAAGCAGCCCCATCTCTTCCTCCACCGGCCATGAACCTGACAGATGGTCGGATTCCGCCTGGATCAAGGGCCAACCTGGCAGCATACGGTAGCCAGGGAGCTACCTTCCGAGCAGGCATAGGTGCTTCAAGCCATTGAAAAGGTCGGCGGGCCCCGGCAGGAGGCGGCGCGCCTTCTTGTTACTCGTTGTAAATCAGAAACTTAGCCAGAATGTAACACACGCCTTGTATAACCGGCATGTGTTACCTTTGCCGAGGTTTTTGAAACCGGGTTCAAACGCTCTGCTCCATTTGCTTAATCAGGTTCGCAACTGCTTGCGGTTCCGATTCGAGCGTTTTGGAGGTCGCGCCGCCGGTTCGGCCTTACTGCCCCTGTTGGGGCTGATAGGTTGACGGTCTCCGCTGTACCAGCATCGGGAAGAACTGCCCGCCATGATAGGTCACGGTCCCGCACATCCGATCCGCTTTCGCCGAA
>JAJFBI010000673.1 GCA_020697385.1 Microvirga sp.
TGGAGGCCATTGCCCGCGAACTGTCCGACGATGTTTGGGTCGTCGCGCCCGAGACGGATCAGAGTGGTGTTGCCCACTCGCTCTCACTCAACGATCCCCTGCGCCTGCGCGAGATCTCCAGCCGGCACTTTGCTGTCAGGGGCACGCCGACGGATTGCGTGATCATGGGCGTGCGCCACCTCATGCGGGACGCCAAGCCCGACCTCGTGCTCTCCGGCGTCAATCGCGGGCAGAACGTGGCCGAGGACGTGACCTATTCCGGCACTGTGGCGGGCGCCATCGAGGGCACGATCCTCGGCGTTCCGTCCATCGCGCTGTCCCAGGCCTATGGCCCGACGACGCGCGATGCGCCACGCTGGCAATGCGCCGAGCATCACGGCCCAAAAGTGGTGCGCAGGATTCTCGAGGCCGGGATCGACAAGGGCATTCTCGTCAACGTGAACTTCCCGGATTGCGAGCCGGACGAGGTCGAGGGAACGGCTCTCGTCAATCAGGGCCAGCGCACGCAGGAACTGCTGCGCCTCGACGAGCGCCGGGACGGACGCGGCAATCCTTACTTCTGGATCGCCTTCGAGCGTCGTCCCTTCACGCCTGGCAACGGCACGGATCTCTGGGCCATCGCCAACCGGCGCATCGCCGTCACGCCGTTGCGCATCGACATGACCGACGAGCCGACCCTGACACGCTACGCGCAGGCCTTCGGCTGAGGATGCAGGCGCTATGAACCAGGATCTGCCATACCTGCCCGAAGCGGACGATGCCCGCGCTGAGCAGGCGGCGATCGGGGCAGCGTCCTTCATCCTGTCGTTGCGCGCCAAAGGCATCCGCGACACGGCGCTCTTGCGGGCCATGGAACTCGTGCCGCGCGAGGTCTTCGCTCCGCGCCGCTTCACCGACCTCGCCCGCACCGACGTCGCCCTGCCGCTGCCCTGCGGCCAGACCATGACCGGCCCTGCGACGGTGGCCGCCATGCTGCTGGCGCTGGGCGTTCAGGCGGGCCAGCGTGTGCTGGAGGTTGGAACAGGCAGTGGCTACGTAACGGCACTTCTTGCTCGGCTTGGAGCGGACGTGACGAGCGTCGAGCGCTTCAACACCTTGGCGGCGGCCGCGGCACAGCATCTCAAGATCGTCGAAGCGGGCAAGGTCCGCCTCGAGGTGGGCGACGGCCTTGCCGCGCGGGTGAGGGACCGGTTCGATCGCATTCTGCTCAACGGCGCACGGCCGGAGATTCCGGAAGCATTGCTTCCGCTTCTCGCGCCTGGAGGGCGCCTCGTGGGAGCCCTGACCTTAGAGGGCATGCCCCGCCTCGTGAAGATCGAACGCGATGCCGAGGGAGAACTCACGCAGAGTCTCGGCGCCTCCTTACGAATTTCGCCCCTCGTCACCGGCATTGCGGCAACTCTCTGACGGAATCAGAATTTTTTCGACAAGGTTACGAGAAAGTGCGCACCATCAACCGTTGCTTAACCTGAACAGGCTTTTAATCGCTCCATCGAGTTGCGTTCGGTTGGGGTTGAGTGATGCGTTTGCGTGTGAGTTCTGGACATTGGGCTGCGGTGTCTCGGATCGCTCTTGTGGCTTTGATCGGGAGTGCCGCTGCGGCATGCAGCACCGACAGCGCGCGGTTCGCGGAGAACCCCTTCTCCAATCCATTCGCCGCCAGCGAGCGGATGGACACCGGCGCAACGGCTTCTTCGCAGCCTCAGTCCTCTCCGTCCTACGCGGCCGCTCCGATGCCGACCGCTTCGGTCCAGGCTCAGGCCCTGCCGCCCGTGCAGGCGCAGCCCCTGTCGCAGCCCACCCGCATCGCCTCCGCTCCCGCTTCCGTTCAGCCGCGCCCCATGCCGGCCGTTCAGACAGCTTCATCCCAGCCCAAGTTCCGCCTCGTCGATACGTCCAAGGTGCCGGCCGCCACGACGCCCGTCGCTGCTGCCGAGCCCGCCCGGCGTGTTCGCCCAGGCATGACCGCCACGGCGCAGGCGCCAGTGCCCGTCGCTCCGGCTCCCGTCAAGTCGGCTCCGATGCAGGTCGCCTCAGCCACGGCTGAGCCTCTCGTCTCGGCTCCGAAGCCACTCGTCTCCGCGCCGAAGCCGGTGGTCGAGCAGCCCAAGGTTGCGGCTCTCACCCAGCCCGAGCCCGTCAAATCCATCGCTCCCGCACCAGCAGCGCCGGCCCCGCAGCCGGAAGCTGCCAAGGCTCCTGCACCGGAGCCCGAGGCGACCGCCAGCGTGTCGGGTGATTTCCGCTGGCCCGCTCGCGGCCGCGTCATCGCCGGGTTCGGCGCCAACGGCGGCAACGAGGGCATTAACATCGCCGTTCCCGAAGGCACGCCCGTGAAGGCGACCGAGGCCGGCACCGTGACCTACGCGGGCAGCGAGGTGAAGGGCTACGGCAACCTCGTTCTGATCAAGCACGAGAATGGCTATGTCTCGGCCTATGCCCATAACGGGTCGCTGAACGTGAAGCGCGGCGAGCAGGTAAAGCGCGGTCAGGTGATCGCCACCTCCGGCCAGACCGGTAACGTGACCTCGCCGCAGCTGCACTTCGAAATCCGCAAGGGTGCCCAGCCTGTCGATCCGATGAAGTATCTTGGCGGCTGATTTGGCACAAAGCTTAGGTCGGCCTTGAACTTCCAGGCCGATCGAATGAAGGGACGGTGGGCTCAGCCACCGTCCCTTTGTCGTTTCAGAGAGCTTTTCCCAAACGACCGGCCTGATCTTGGA
>JAJFBI010000674.1 GCA_020697385.1 Microvirga sp.
ACGGCTGCGGGGCTCAGATTGCGGCCCTTTCGGCCCGTCGGTGAGATAGACGATGCGCAGTACCTCCTGCGGCGTGCGGCGGAAAGCGATGCCGTCCGCGTTCGAGGGCACGAAATTGGCCTTGCCGTTGCGCTCGATGCCTTGGTCCTTGTCCTCCGGCCCATCAAGTTTGTCGCGGGCGGCCGAGATCGCGTTCGCGGCCTTCTGCGCTTTCTCGCCCATCTCGTAGAGCTGCGAGCGGGCCATGCCCATGTGGTACGCTTCGACGGCGAGGATACCGGCTGCCGCTTCCACGAACTCCTTCTTCTTGAGGACAGAGGCCGCGCCGGCATAGGCCGTCACACCAACATCCTCAAAGAGCATCCCGCCGAGAAGGAAGTTCATGTCATTGGCGAAGGGATCGAACTCGGGGAGCCCCGCTCCCTTCGCGGCGGCCGCGAACCCGGCCTCGAAATCAATCGGCGGCCGGCTGACCGCCTGCCCACCAAGCGTCTTCCGATAGAAGCGGACATGAGCCAGCTCGTTCTCGGCCAATTCTTCGGCGAACTCGCGGATGGATTTGCTCTGGAAGTTGACCTTGCGCCCTCCTTTGACCTCGCCAGGATCCGAGCCGGCGTCGGCTGCATTGATGCCTTTGCCCGTGGTGGCGCGCAGATAGTACTTCCATGTATTCGAGGTTGAGCGCAAACTGGAAGATGTCCTCGTCCTTGATGTCCGCCGGCGGCGGAGCCTGAGCCCCGGATGGGTTGGCGAATCCGGTGACGGATGCTCCGGCCCCCAGCAGAGCCAGGCCTTTCAAGGATTGCCGTCTGGAGAGAGGGAGAAACATGGCTGGATCCTCCGTCTTCGGACCCAAGCTCACGGCACTGCCCTGAGTGGGTCCGGCCGACAAAAGAAACGAGCCACGATGCCGAAGCGTTCCGCCGAGCGTGAGTCGAACAGGCGCTCGGAGGAGCGTTGGCCTAAGCTGAATGGTGAAGCAACGTCACCCCGGCGATGATGAGGATTGTGCCGCCAAGCTGCGCCAGCCCGAAGGGCTCCTTGAAAACGAAGTGATCGATCGTCGCAATCAGAACATAGGCCAGGGAAACGGTCGGGAAAGCCAGCGAGATCGTCATCTTCCGTAAGGCGATCACATAGAGCACGGCAGAAATCAGGTAGAGCGCGAGCCCGACCAAGGTAGCCGGCCGCATGAATTGCGTCGCGACGCTGTCGCTCGCTGCCGTCCCGACCTTCAGCGCGACCTGCGCGCCGACCCCGACGGCGATCGAGCCCCCCAGTGCGAGATAGTACGGGTTCACGTGCCTTGCCCCTCTCGCCAGCTTGATTTTCCTCCACCAAGCGTCGGAGAAACCGGCCGGGCGACCGGTACGGCCTTAGCCACGACCGTCGGCGTGGAAGCGCATTACCTCTGGGCTTTCGTCCGCGATGGTCCCCATTCGGTAGCGGTAGGCGAGTTCGCCTCCGAGCCAGCCATTTACGAGGAGCAAGGCTGTTTGCAGCGCCGAAAGCATCAAGCCCCACCCCATGGCTCCGGCCGCCGGATCGCTCCAACGAAGCGACACATTCACGATAGCGAGCACCACAACGGTCAGATTGCCGATCATGTGCGCCCAGGCCACCCAGAGGCTCTGGGCCGGGCGGATGGTGAAGAAATCGAGGAACCCGGGAATTGCCGCAACAAGCGCAGTTACGATGCCGGTCAGGAGGAGCCAGAAAGATGCCTCGGCCCAGAACGCCCTGGTCGTGCTGCGAAAGGCGAGATCAGTCGCGAACGCGCCGATTAGGAAGGCAATCGGGAACGCGACCAGCATGTGATGAAGGGGGTGCTTAGCGATCGCCGCAGTGCTTTCGACCCCATGCCGATGATAGTGAGCCATGGAACAGCTCCCGCCCGTTCGTGCCCCACCGAAAGAGAATGCGGTGTGGCCAAGCTTCGTTCCACTCGTCAGAGAACGGGGACGGCTGCCTTCGACCTTTCACCCTCGCGCCGCTATGGGCCCCGGGGACCTTTCGCACGTGAATTCATAACACCAGCAAGAAGTCCTGCTGTGTGACAGTTGTAGCGTTGCCAATACCGGCGAGCCGGATGGTTTGGGCTGGATCTCCGTCGAGCGTGATGAGCGTATCGGGGCCGGCATCTGCGATCGATACGTGCGCCCCGAAGGACTCAGCGGAGATCCCAAATGCTGAGATATCAAGCAAATCCTGGCCTCCAGCCGGGTTCGCATCAAAATCCGTGATCCTGTCGTTGCCAAACTGCGGCGCGAACACGAAGGTATCGCTGCCCCCATCGCCCGCTAAGTGATCATCTCCCTCCAGGCCGACCAGAATATCGTCGCCGCCGCTGCCGCTGAGACCGTTGTTGAGGCCATTCCCGATTAGGGTATCGGCGAAGCTCGAGCCCACGACGTTCTCGACGTTGCCGATCAAGTCACCTTGATAGCCTCCGCCGCCCGCGGCGCGATCCCCGTGGAAGCTGAGATCGACTTCCACGCCGGTGGAGTCGCTGTAATCGACGGTGTCAGTGCCGTCTCCGCCGTCGACCATATTGAGACCGGCGCCGGGCATGAGCCAATCATCGCCGCCGCCGCCGGACAGGAAGTCCTTGCCTGATGCGCCACGGATGCGGTCGTCGCCTGCGCCGCCGATCAGGTTATCATCACCCAGGTTGCCGTTGATGGTGTCGTCGCCGCCCTCGCCATAAGCAAATACGCCGCGG
>JAJFBI010000075.1 GCA_020697385.1 Microvirga sp.
GACGGGCTTTCGCCCCTCCAAGCCGACGCGTTCGGCCGCCTCCCGAGCGCCGACCCTAGCTCCCGAAGGCGCAGCCCCGCCGTAGTACGGGGCGAGCGGCAAACATTGAAAAGGTTGATCTGTTTGGCTCTTCAGGGAGGTCTATCCCCGGCTGTGCCCCCGCTACCTTATTCGATCACGTTATCGGCTCGCGCGAGCATGTGGTCCGGAACAGCGAGGCCGAGTGCCCTCGCGGTGTTCAGATTTATTACCAACTCGAACTTGGTGGGTTGCTCGACCGGCAGATTGGCTGGGTTGGCTCCCTTGAGGATCTTATCGACATAGCTGGCCGACCGCCGGAACAGGTCCGGTACGCTCGGCCCATAGGCGATCAGGCCACCGGCTTCCACGAACCTAGCTTCTTCATACATGGCCGGAATGGCATTAGTGCCATGAAATCGATAATGCGAGATCGGTGCTCCATCGTGAACGGTTCTGCTGTCACGACCAACGCCAACGGCTGTCGCTTCGCTACTTCAACAAACATCGCCTCCAGTTGGTGGAGGTCGCGCGCGCCCGCGTCGAAAAAATCGATCTTGAACTGTTCGGCAGCGGCGCGAGTCTCGCGAACTCGCAGAGCCATTCCCGGATTCGAGGAGTCCCATAGCACGCCGATGCGGCTCACGCGCGGCACTAGGGCAGCAATCAACTCAAGCCGCTTTGCGCTCAGGTCGGACGCCATGAGCGACAATCCGGTGATATTACCCCCGGGGCGGGCAAGGCTTGCGACGACGCCCGTGCTAACTGGATCGCTGCTCGCGGCAAATATAACTGGGATTTCCTCGGTTGCCCTCTTGAGCGCGATGATCGCGGGCGTACTCGCGGTGACGATCAGATCGACTTTGCGCTCCACCAGCTTCGCTGCAAGATCGGGAAGTCGGTCGAAGTGGTCATCGGCGTAAACATATTCGGTTTCGACAGTGCGGCTTTCCCGAGTTCGCGCATCCCGAGCCGATATTGTTCAAGAAGGCCGTCCCACTCTGCTTTCGTCGTCGGTACTAGCCACCCGATCCGTGGAGGCTTTCCTAGAGACTGCTGAGCAGAGGAGCTCGGCACCGCGAAAGCGTTTGTACCCAGCGCAACGAGGAACGTGCGCCGGTTCAAAATGCGCCAACTCGTTTTCATTCGATCACCTCATCGGCGCGGCCAAGTATCGATAGCGGGAAGGTCAGGTCGAGCGCCTTTGCTGTCTTGAGATTTATGACGAGCTCGACTTTGGCCGTCTGCTGAACTGGCAAATCCCCAGGCTTTGCGCCATTGAGAATGCGGCCGGCATACACGCCAGCCAGACGGTAAGAGTCAGTGATACTGCCTCCGTAGCTCATCAAACCACCGGACGCCGCGAACTCGGGATACTGATAGATCGCGGGCACCTTGTGATGTAGCGCCATTGCGGCGAGCTGTTTCGTTTTACCGGTGAAGAACGGATCGGCGGTTCCGATCACGAGTCCCCCGACTCGCAAGTGAGCCAAAGACGCGAAGACCGCAGGCAGGTCGCGTTCGGAGCTCGCATGTAGGACGTGGAGTTGCACTCCAAGGTTTCCCGCGACCGCTTGCAGCTCTCTCGTTTGAATCTCGACAGTGGGATTTGCCGGATTTACGAGCAAGGCCATCAAGGTGGTGCGGGGCATCAGCTCATGAAGCAATGCGAGCCTCTTCGGCGCTACCTCCGTGTTCAACTGGGTCGCCCCCGTGATGTTGCCGCCCTGTCCACTGAGTCGCGTGACCAGATTGAGCTGCACGGGATCACTGCTAGTGGTGAAGACAATGGGAATCGTCGTAGTCGCGGCCTTGGCGGCGAGTGCTGCTGGAGTGCTCGTTGCGGCGATGACTGCCACTTGGAGACGCACCAGCTCCGCAGCAAGGGTCGGCAGCCGGTCGTAGCGGCCTTCAGCCCAACGATACTCGATGTGCACGTTTTGGCCTTCGAGGTAGCCGCTTTCCCGCATGCCGTCGCGGAACGCGGCGAGGTTTCGAGCATAGCCTTCCGGCGATGCGCCGTTGAGGAAACCGACCACCGGCAGCGGTGCCTGCTGTGCGAATGTTTTCAGCGGCCATGCGGGCGTTGCACTAGTAGCAAGCCCAACGATGACTTCCCGCCTCCTCACTCGATCACCTCGTCGGCGCGGGCGAGGAGCGTGGGCGGTATGGTGAGGCCGAGGGCTTTGGCGGTTATCAGATTGATGACTAGCTCGAATGTTACGGGCGTTTGCACCGGAAGATCGCCTGGGTTCGCCCCCCTCAGGATACGGTCTATGTAGGTCGCAGCACGTCGGAACACGTCAATCGTGTCGACCCCATAAGAGATCAGGCCGCCGCTGGCAGGGAAATAGCGGAAGGGATAGATAGCGGGTAAGCGGTAGCGAGCGGCGAGCGCGATGATCAGCTCGCGATGGACTTGCGTGAAGTTGTCCGGCAGCACCAATAGCCCGCCTTTGGGTTCGCGAGCGAACGTCGCCAATGCCCGTTCGATATCGACGGTATCGCGAGCGGCAGCCGGACTTACCGCGATCCCGAGAGCTGACGCCGCTTCCGCAATCGTCCGGGCGTATCCGGACCACGCAGGGTGCTCTTGATGCAAGAGAAACGCGACGCGGCTCAGGCTGGGTGAAATCTCTCTCAGGGTCTCCAGCCATTTGCCAGCCATTTTCGTTTCGAAATGCGTCAAGCCGGTGATGTTGCCGCCGGGGCGCGTCAGACTTGCCACTAGTCCAATCTCAACCGGAGCAGGCACCATCACAAAAACCAGCGGCACGGTGCGCGTTTGACGCTGCGCAGCCATGATCCCGGGCGGACTGTGGGCCAAGATCACGTCTGGTGTCAGCCCAAGGAGTTCCGCAGCATAGGCGCGCATTAGGTCAAGATCGATTCACGCCCAGCGATGCTCGATCAGGGCGTTGCGGCCGTCGGTCCACCCGAGTTTGCCGAAGGGCGGCTAGGCGTGCCTGCGCGCCTGGATCGCTCTGCACGGTTGCCATCAGCATACCGATGCGTCGCATATGACCGGGGTGCTGAGCGCGCGCCACGAGCGGCCACGCCGACGCACTGCCCACCAGCGCGATGACCTCCCGCCGCCTCATGAGCACCTCCCGCGAGAGCGGACCTGCTCTGGAAACCCAGTGCAGCACGCTAGCGACGGAATAGCGAGGATGTCCGGCGTTGAGGCCTCTCGTAGCGCACGCCGGTCCCAATTGCGGGAGATGGCCGAGAGGAACCGCCGTGTGCCGGTTCGCCCTGCCGGGACCTCGCGTTCGAGGAGCTCGAACGCGTCGAGGGTCCGCTGGTCCATCGATTGAGCGCCTTGAGGATCAGCTGGCAGGATGCCCGGCGCCGAGATGGCCGTCAGCGCGTCCGGATATGGCTGCCATCGAACGCACCACTTCCGCCCTCGGCAGGCTCCGTGTTACCGAAGCGGCCTATAGATGCAGCAACAAACAGCCGGGCCCATGACGACCTTCCTCATCGCGGCGCGATTCCTAGCTCTCGCCGCATTGGTGTGGCCAACCATCGCCTCAGCGCAGACCTCGCCCGGCAGCTACCGAGCCGGCGAGATCCTGGTCGAATCACCGTGGTCGAGGGCCTCGCCCGGCGGCGCGAAGGTCGCCAGCGGCTACATGCGTATCACCAACACTGGGTCAACACCCGAACGCCTATTGGGCGGATCAGCCGATGTAGCAGGCGGATTTGAGGTGCATCGCTCGATCGTATCGGACGGCATCGCGCGAATGGAGCCTCTCCCAAACGGCCTCGAGATCAAGCCGGGCGAGACGGTGGAACTCCGGCCAGGCGGCTCGCACGGCATGCTCGTCGACCTCAAACGTCCGTTGAAGGAGGGCGAGCGGGTGAAGGGAACACTCGTCTTCGAGCGGGCCGGCACGGTAGACATCGAGTATCGCATAGCGGGCATCGGCGCCAAGTCGCCGCCCCGTTGAGGCCCGCTCCGTTGCCGGAATGAAGCTTTTGTGGCAAACGCGAGTCCGATAATTCGGAGCAGCCTGTTGCACCTGAGCCGGTTCATGGTCGCCCTTTTTGCGGTGGCTCTGGCGGTTTTCCCGCTTTCAGGAGCGCGGGCGCTGGGGCTCGGCGGCCACCATCAGAAGGTCGCCGCAGGCGCGCAGCACGGCCACCATCCCGAGATCTCCCACCACGCGACAACCGAAGCCGCATCCGGCGCCCATGACTGCTCCGAGGACGAGCACGGTTCAGGGCACCCCGCGCCAGGCTGCTGCGACATGGGCGCGTGCCACGCCATGGCGCTCACGGCTTCTGTCGTCGTGGCCACCCCGGCCTCGTTCGGCAGGACCGTCGTTCGCCTTGGTGACGAACAGGTGAGGGGCGAGTTCTTCTTCCGCCTCGATAGACCTCCAAGAACCGTCTGAGTCGAGCGCGGGCTTTTGGGCCCGCACGAACCGGCGCGTCCGCTCCCCTGAGCGGCGGCGCGCGAGCTTGGCTCGAACACGGCTTCGGCCATCCGAGACGGTATCATGAACCCGATCTTCATTGTCGCAGCGCTCGCGGCGGCGCTGGCCGCATGCGTTCCTGCAACGCCAAGCTACCTCGTCGCGGCCGCCGATCCTGCGATCCCGTCGCCCGGTCCGCGTTACGCCACGGTCACAGCCGGCGTGAAGGATTACCAACCCCTGGGACCGCGAGACTGGCGCGAGCTTAACCGCCAGGTGGCGCCAGGCTCCGGCCAGCCGAGTTCCGAAGGCGCGAGGCGCGGTCGATGAACACGAGGCTCTCTCCCTCGCTCACAGTGGCGGCCGCGCTCGCGCTAGGCGGCTGCGCGAGCTTTACGCCCGACCAGGGTCTTGGGCCTGCAATCGGCATCACGCGGGCGGAACTTGCGAAAGATGTGGTGAAGGTGACGGACGAAGCTGTCGCCTCCACCGCGCAGGAGCGCGCGGAGGCGCTGTTGCGACGGCCGCTCACGGCGGACAGCGCGGTCCAGATCGCCATTCTGAAGAACCGTGGCCTACAGGCCGCATTCAACGAGCTCGGCGTCGCGGAGGCGGTTTACGTCAAGGCGACCCTGCCGCCCTCCCCTCGATTTTCTGCGTCCCGTCTCGCCGGAAGCTTCGAACTGGAGATCGAGCGCCAGATCCTCATCGGCCTGTTCGAGCTTGCGACGCTTCCCCAGCGGGCAGCGATTGCCGAGCAGCGCTTCCGGGCGGCTCAGTTCCGCACCGCCGAGGCGGTGCTGCGCCTGGCGGCCGACGCCCGCCGGCAATACTACCGGACGGTCGCGGCCAATCAGCAGGTCGCGTTTCTCCAGCAGGCTCTCGCCACGGCCGAATCGGCCTCCGAGCTCGCGAAGCAGCTCGGGGAGACGGGTGCCCTCAACAAACTTGAACAGGCACGCGAGCACGCCTTCTACACCGAGCTTGGAGCGCAGCTCGCCCGGGCTCGCATCCAGCAGCGGATCGAGCGGGAGCGTCTCATCCGCCAACTTGGGCTGTGGGGTCGGGATATCGACTTCCGCCTTCCCGCCAGCCTGCCAGCGCTTCCGGGCCAGTTGGCGGGCGCACAAGACCTCGAACGAGAGGCGATGCGCCGGCGCGTCGACGTGGAGGCGTTGCGCTACGATCTGAGGGCGGTCGCCGGCCACTTTGGTTTGGCGAACGCGACCCGGTTCGTCACCGACGTCGAGCTCGCGGGGATCAGCAAGTACGAGCGCACGAAGTCGATCAGGCTCGACGAGCACAGCGAACTTGAGATCGAGCGGGAGAAGGCTCGAAAGCGCGGTCTCGAGGTCGATCTCGAAATCCCAATCTATGACTTCGGCCAGACCAGCGTCCGCAATGCACAAGAGACCTATATGGCAGCCGCAAACCGCCTTGCCGAGCGCGCCGTGAACGCACGCTCTGAAATACGAGAAGCCTACCTGCGCTACCGCGGCAACTATGATCTCGCGCGCTACTATCAGAGCCGCGTCCTGCCGCTTCGCCGGACCATCCAGGACGAAACCCTGCTGCACTACAGTGGCATGCTGGTCGACGTGACGCGGCTCATCGTCGACGCGCGCGCGCGCATCCTTTCGAACATCGATGCAATCAACGCGCGGCGGGACTTCTGGATTGCCGCGACGGACCTCAAAGCCGCGCTCGTGGGCGGCGGCGCCGGAACTGGTGCGGAAATGAGCGGCGGATCGGCAGCCGCGGCGGGTGGCGATACCGGCGCACACTAACTGCAGGAGAGAGATGGTGACGAAGATTTCGCGAAGAGGCTTCCTTGAGGCCGGCGGCCTGGTGCTGGCGGGCGCCTCGATGGTGAGTGGGCGCGTTCAGGCGGCGAGCCTTCCCGAGGCGCCGATTATGACAGAGGCGACGATGCAGGCGCCGCTCTATCCGAACGTGGGGCCGGACTATCAGCCGGTCGTGACGCTGAACGGCTGGACCCTGCCCTGGCGCATGAACGGAGACTGGAAGGAGTTCCACCTCGTCGCCGAGCCAGTGGTCCGCGAGCTGGCTCCGGGCATGAAGGCGCACCTGTGGGGCTACAACGGCCAGTCCCCCGGTCCGACGATCGAAGGAGTCGAGGGCGACAAGGTCCGGATCTTCGTGACAAACAAGCTGCCCGAGAACACGGCCGTCCACTGGCATGGGCAGCTCCTGCCGAACGGCATGGACGGCGTGGGCGGCCTCACTCAGCGGCATATCCCGCCGGGCAAAACGTTCGTCTACGAGTTCATCCTGCGGAAGTCCGGCACCTTCATGTACCACCCTCACTCGGATGAGATGGTGCAGATGGCGATGGGCATGATGGGCTTCTTCGTCGTCCACCCGCGCGATCCCGCCGAGCGGCGCGTCGACCGCGACTTCGTGTTCCTCCTCAACGCTTTCGACATCGAGGCCGGCTCCTACGTGCCGAAGGTCAACACGATGCTCGACTTCAATCTTTGGTGCTTCAATAGCCGGGTATTCCCCGGCATCGACTCACTCGTGGTCCGGCAGGGCGACAAGGTGCGAGTGAGGTTCGGCAACCTCACCATGACCAATCATCCGATCCACATGCACGGCTACGACTTTAAGGTGACCGGCACGGACGGCGGCTGGCTGCCCGAGGGCACCGCTTGGCCCGAGGTCTCGGTGGACGTTGCGGTCGGCCAGATGCGCGCCTTCGAGTTCATGGCCGACGTGCCGGGCGACTGGGCGCTCCACTGTCACAAGTCGCATCACACCATGAATGCCATGGGCCACAACGTCCGGACCTACATCGGCGTCAACATGAAGCGGACAACTCCAGCCATCCGCAGGATCGCGCCAGGCTACATGCCCATGGGCTCGGCGGGCATGGGCGAGATGGGCTCGATGGAGATGCCGCTCCCGGAAAACACGCTACCCATGATGACGGGTCACGGTCAGTTCGGGCCGCTGGAGATGGGCGGCATGTTCACCGTGGTGAAGGTGCGGCCGGGGCTTGGCCCCAACGATTACAACGACCCCGGTTGGTACAAGCACCCGGAAGGGACGGTCGCCTACGAGTGGACAGGCGACCCGTTGCCGGAGCCGAGGCGCGCTCCGGCGAGTGCCAAGAGAACCGCCGCCGAGTTCCGCGCGGTCGATCCGCGTAAGCGCTCCCGCGCGACCGGTGGCCACGGCAGCCACTGATCAGCAACAAAGGAAAAAATCTTGATCCGTCAACTTTCGATGGTCGTGAACGGGTTAGCTCTGCTCGCCCTTTGGGCCCCCCTCGCCGTCGCGGCACCCGGCGCACCTGGCCACAGCCACCGCACTTTCGCGGCCGGCGCGCCGGGCGACCCCAAGAAGCCGGCGCGAACCGTCGAGGTGGTCATGAAGGAGACCGACGACGGCAAGATGTTGTTCGTACCGGATCGGGTCGAAGCAAAGCGCGGCGAGCAGATCAGGTTCGTCCTCAAGAACGTGGGGAAGGTTGATCACGAGTTCATGCTCGACACGCCCGCGCGCAACGCGAAGCACAAGATCGAGATGCAGACGAACCCGGACATGGAGCACGACGATCCGAACGGTAAGCGCCTCGCGCCCGGCCAGAGGAGCGAGCTCGTCTGGCGCATCAGCAAGGGAGGCACTTTCGAGTTCGCCTGCCTGATCCCCGGGCACTACGAAGCGGGGATGCACGGCACGGCACTTGTGAAATGACACGGCTTAAGGAGAGCAGGATGAGAAGCTTGTTATTCGCACTAGCTTTCGCGACGACGTTGGCGGCGCCTGCCGTCGAGGCGCAGCCCGCGAAGGGCGCGCCAGCGGCGTTCGAGCGCCTCCGCGAGGTGATGAGCGACCGCTTCAAAGGAATGAAGCTTGCCGGTGACCCCGACCGCGACTTCGCGGCCATTCTCATGGCTCAGTACGAGGAGGTCATCTTCCTGGCCAAGACGCAGCTCGAGTACGGCGGCGATCGGCAGCTTCGGCAGTTCGCCCAACGCATCCTTGACGAGACGCCGAAAGAGATCGATGCGCTGAAGCAGTGGGAGGTACGAACGCGCGAGCCCGGCTACAGAGCGCAGCCGGACCAGCCGCCGCCGGGCTCAGGCCCGCTCGACCGCAAAGGTCCGGCTGAGGTCGCCCAAGCGGCGCCCGCTCCGGCGCAAGCCCCCGCATCGGCGCCGGCGCGCGAAGGCCTGCCGCTCGTGTCCGGCACGGTGGAAAAAGTGGATCTGGCTGCAGGCAAGATCACCATCGATCACGCTCCCATCCCAAACCTCGACATGGACAGCATGACGATGGTTTTCAGAGTCCAAGACGCTGGCATGCTCAAGACCGTGAAACCGCGCGACAAGGTTCGGTTCACGGCGGACCGCGTGAACGGTCAGATCACGGTGACAAAGATCGAAAAGCGTAGATAACGTTCGGAACGGAGCTCGCTGGCCGCTGCGTTATCGTGGTGCTCCGCCGCGGTTTCGCCGCGGTCTGCAGGGCGGGCGGGGAACAGCGCCCCGCCCTGGGACTCGCAACTGTCGACCTTCAGAGCAGGCGTGAGAACAACCGATGCACGGCGCGATGCCGTACGATGATCTTCCATCCTCTCATCGCGCGCCCTATTGGCGCGGGCCAACTTGGTCGAGCGCTTCTTTCCCCCTGTCATTCGAGGGTTCCCGCCCGAAGCTGCACGCCGGTGCGAAGGGAGAACGCGGCGCGTTGATCTGTCTCAAAGCGGAAATCGGCGTATTGTCCAAATTGACTGTCGGAGGAGGACGTTATGCGGACCTTGAAGCCTGTGGCGGGAGATAAAACCGAGTTGCGTTCGAGACTCATCGGGACGCCATCAGGATGGGTGCTTACGCTCGCATTGGCCGGGCTCGGTGCGTATCTGTTCGCCACTCACGCCGGCCACATCCTGAGCGGCGCCCCATACCTGCTGCTGCTACTGTGTCCACTCATGCACCTGTTCGGGCACAGAGGGCATGGGCATGGTCATCGCGAGCACGACCGCTAGAAGGCCAG
>JAJFBI010000675.1 GCA_020697385.1 Microvirga sp.
CGAAAAGCTGTTCAGAGCTGACCAGAAGAGATGGAGGCGGTGGTTTGAGAGACCGTCAGATCCGTTCGATGGCCGGCCCTGCAACAAGCTGCTGCAGGGCGTGCCAGGGGCCGAACATGCGTAAATGCATCGCTTCAATCATGCAGCCCTCCCTGGTTCGAATGGTGGATCGAGACAACAAACTTAGCCGCGATGAGCGGCAGATGCAATGCTGCGGAGGCTGAGCCATGAACCTCAGGCCTTCGTCCGACTCCCGAAGATCGCGCTACCCACCCGCACATGGGTGGCGCCAAGCTGGATGGCCGCGTCGAAATCGGCGCTCATGCCCATGGACAGCGCTTTGAGGCCATGCCGCTGAGCGATGGTGTTGAGGAGCGCGAAGTGCGGCGACGGCGGGTCCTCGGCCGGGGGAATGCACATGAGGCCTTCGATCGTCAGACCATATTTCGCCCGGCAGGCCTCGAGGAAGGCATCGACCTCGGTCGGGATCACGCCGCCCTTCTGCGGCTCCTCGCCGGTATTCACCTGCACGAAGAGACGCGGCGTCCTGCCCTGTTTGGCGATCTCCTTGGCCAGCGCCTCCGCCAGCGACGGCCGGTCGAGGGTGTGGATCGCGTCGAAGAGTTCCACCGCCTCCCTGGCCTTGTTGGACTGGAGCGGGCCGATCATGTGCAACTCCACATCCGGGTAACGCTCACGCAGAGCGGGCCACTTGGCTTTGGCTTCCTGCACGTAGTTCTCGCCGAACACCCGCTGGCCGGCGGCGAGCACCGGCTCGATGGCGTCCGCCGGAAAGGTCTTCGACACCGCCACGAGGGTGATGGAGGCAGGGTCGCGGTCGTAATCGGAGGCGGAGCGCCGGATGCTCTCCTGCACCTGCTTTAAGGCCTCGACTGCGTCGTTCTCGCTCATGGGACCCTCTCGAGATCATCTCGCACACGCGAAACCGTTGACCGCGCGGGAGAGCTGTGTCCTAGTCCGCCGCAACGTGGCGGCGCAAGCCGCTTGAATCTCCAAATGACGGATAAAGACGGAAAATGAGGCCTGAGCGCTACAACGCCAAGGAAGCCGAGCTGAAATGGCGGAAGGTCTGGAACGACCGCGACCTGTTCAAGACCAACAACGACGACCCGCGTCCGAAATACTACGTGCTCGAGATGTTCCCCTATCCGTCGGGGCGCATCCATATGGGCCACGTGCGCAACTACACCATGGGCGACGTAGTGGCGCGCTACAAGCGCGCCCGCGGCTTCAACGTGCTCCACCCGATGGGCTGGGACGCCTTCGGCATGCCGGCCGAGAACGCCGCCATGCAGAACAAGGTCCACCCCAAGGAATGGACCTATGCCAACATCGCGACGATGCGCGCTCAGCTGCAGAGCATGGGCCTGGCCATCGACTGGAGCCGCGAGATCGCCACCTGCGATCCGAGCTATTACCGGCACCAGCAGCGCATGTTCCTGGATTTCCTGGAAGCCGGCCTCGTCGACCGCAAGACCGCGAAGGTCAACTGGGATCCGGTGGACCACACGGTGCTCGCCAACGAGCAGGTGATCGACGGGCGCGGCTGGCGCTCCGGTGCCCTCGTGGAGCAGCGCGAGCTGACCCAGTGGTTCCTCAAGATCACCGATTTCGCCCAGGATCTCGACGAGCGGCTCGACACCCTAGACCGCTGGCCGGAGAAGGTGCGCCTGATGCAGCGCAACTGGATCGGCCGTTCGGAAGGCCTGCTGGTGCGCTTCGCCCTGAAGCCGGAGACGGTGCCGAACGGCGAGACCGAGCTGCAGATCTATACCACGCGCCCCGACACCCTGTTCGGCGCGAAGTTCATGGCGGTTGCGCCCGATCATCCGCTGGCCAAGGCCGCGGCGAATAAGAACCCGGAGCTTGCCGCCTTCATCGAGGAGTGCAAGCGCGTCGGCACGGCTCAGGAGGCCATCGACAAGGCGGAGAAGCTCGGCTTCGACACCGGCATCCGCGCCGAGCATCCGTTCGACCCGAACTGGACCCTGCCGGTTTACGTCGCGAACTTCATCCTGATGGAATACGGCACCGGCGCCATCTTCGGCTGCCCGGCGCATGACCAGCGCGACCTTGACTTCGTCAACAAGTATGGCCTGGGCAACACCCCGGTGGTGTGCCCGCCGGAGCAGGACGCGGCTGCCTTCGTGATCACCGACGAGGCCTATGACGGCGAAGGCCGGATGATCAATTCCCGCTTCCTCGATGGGATGACCATCGCGGAGGCGAAGGAAGAGGTTGCCCGCCGCCTTGAAAGCCAGACCCGCGGCAACCATTCGGTCGCCGAGCGCAAGGTGAATTTCCGCCTACGCGACTGGGGCATCTCGCGCCAGCGCTACTGGGGCTGCCCGATCCCGATCATCCATTGCGATTCCTGCGGCGTCGTGCCGGTGCCGAAGGATCAGCTGCCCGTGGTGCTGCCGGAGGACGTGTCCTTCGACGTGCCGGGCAATCCGCTCGACCGTCATGCGACCTGGAAGAACGTGGACTGCCCGCGATGCGGCGCCAAGGCTCGGCGCGAGACGGACACCATGGATACCTTCGTGGATTCGTCCTGGTACTTCGCGCGCTTCACCGATCCGACCCTGACGGATCAGCCGACGGATCGCGCGACGGTCGATTCCTGGCTGCCGGTCGACCAGTATATCGGCGGCATCGAGCACGCGATCCTGCACCTGCTCTATTCGCGCTTCTTCAC
>JAJFBI010000676.1 GCA_020697385.1 Microvirga sp.
AGGAAGCGATAGGCCTGAGCCGGGTAGGAGCCACCGTCCTTGTTGATGGCAATGCCGGCGAAATCGCCGCCGCGCTGGCGGTAGCGACGCAGGGTCTCACGCGCCGCGAGCACGGCCTGATCCGCCTGATACTGATCGATGGCAATGCCCGTGCGCACGCTCGAGACGGCCGGGTCGTTGGGATCGAGGCGATCCGCATTGTCGAGGGCCTGAATGGCCAACTCGTCGTCGCCGTTCTGGTAATAGGCGGCCGCCGCCAGGAGCAGGCCCTGCGACAGGCCGGGATTGGCGGCGGAGCCCGCAAGAATGGCCTCGATGCCTTTGACCGGGTCCCCTTTCTGCATCAGGTAGCGACCCCGGGCGAGATAGGCCACATGGAAGCCCGGATCGAGGGCAAGCGCCTTGTCGATCATCGCGCCCGCTTCCTCGACACGGGACTGGTCAAGCAGGAAGATCGCCAGGTTGGCGTAGGCGACCGGGCTGAACGGATCCTCCGCAATGGCCCGGCGCATGGCCTCTTCGGCGGCAAGCGGCCGGTCCCGGTCCGATTCGAAGAGGCCGAGCGTGTTCCAGAGGCCGGAATTGCCGGGTGCGATCTCGACGGCCCGGCGCAGGGCTTCGACCGCCGCATTGACCTCGCCGTCGATGTCGCCGCGGACATTGCTGTCGGCAGCGATCACCTCGGGATCGTCCGGGTCGAGGGCCTTGGCCCTCGCGATGGAGGCTCGCATCTCCTCGCGCCGGTTCAGGGCATAGGCGACGGTTGCCGCCGTCATGGCAATGCGCGCGTCGTTCGGGAAGCGCTTCTCCGCTGCGCTCAAGACCTCGGCCGCAGCATTCAGGTCCTGCTTGAAGGCGACCACATAGGCGTGGGCCAAGGCCGCGAACGGATCGTTGCCGGGAGCCTTGGGCTCCGCATAGATCCGGTTCGGATTAGCCAGCGACTGGCTGATGTAGCGCCCGTAGGACGCCAGCACGCGCCGCTTGGGATCAAGGCCCCGTTCCGCTTTCGCGAACAGGGCAGCGGCCTCGGACCAGCGGTGCTGCGATCCGAGAAGCGCCGCTTCGACCATGTCCGCGCGGGCACGCTGGGCGGCGCTCATGCGGCGGCTGCGGGCCTCGGCGAGTGCCTGCGCGGCAACGGCCCTGCCATCATAGGACGGGGCAATCTCGGCGAGGGTCAGCCAATCCTCGACGCTGCGCGCCTGCGGAGGAATGGCTTTGATCCTGTCGCGTTCCGCTCGCAAGGTCGGCCCCGTCAGGGGCGTGGTCGAGAGGGACGAGAACGTCTCGCGCAGGCTCAGGTAGAAGAGCATCTGCTCGCGGTCGTTCGAGTTCGTGATCACGAATTTCGTCGGTGCCTGCCCGATCGACGCGACGGCGCCTTCGCCCTGGCGGACCGTGACGGAACCCTGGGCATTCGTGAGCTCGACCACGCCTTCGAGCACGATGAGGGAGGTCCGGCTTCCTTCGACCGAGAGCGACCAATCCGTGCCGCGGATCGCTGCAACGGCCGCGGGCGTCTTCACATCGACGCCTGAGCCGCCGCGGGCTGCGCGCGCCCAGATGTTGCCGCCCTGGAGGGTGAGCTGGGTGTTTCCGCCGCCGGTCGCCACGTCATTCACGGTCAGGGTCGAGTTGCGGCCGACGCGGATCTGGGTCTGATCGGAGAACAGGATCGCGAGATTGCCGATCTCGTTGGTGCGCAGGGTATCGCCGCCGACAACGTTCTGCTGGATTTGGGCCGCGCGCCACAGATCCTCGCGGACGAAGCGCATTTCCTCGCCGCCCTTGGCCGCCACGATGGCGCCCGCCGCCGGAACGGGACGCGGCACAGGAGTCTGGGCCTGCGCATGGACAAGGCTCAGCGCAAGAACGCTCGTCGCGGCCAGAAGGCGGAAAGATCGTGCAAACATGACGGACCAGCGGATCGGAGGGGCTACCTGCTCTAACACTGCAGCATATTGGCCACAGGTGAAGCTGGGAGCGCGGCAGAGGTGCTGACGATCAGGCCTTCTTGCCGCGAGCCATGATGAGCTTCTGCTTCAGGTCATGCTGGGCGAAAGGCTTCTGCAGGACGGGGCGATCGCGGAACGTATCGCGGATCCCGGCGCTGCCGTAACCCGTGGAGAACACGAACGGGATCGAGCGTTGCGCCAGGGCCTCCGCCACCGGATAGATCGGCTCTCCGGCCACGTTCACGTCGAGAATGGCCAGATCGACCTGCTCGCGGGACACAGCCTCAAGGGCCGCAGACAGCCGCGCCGCCGGACCGATCACCTCGCAGCCGAAATCGAGCAGCATGTCTTCCAGCAGCAGGGAAATCGCAGCCTCATCCTCGACGACAAGGATTCGCAGGCCATTGAGATCGCCGTCGCTCATTACGCTATCGCTCACAGTTTCGCTTTCTTTCAGGCAAGGCGCTGGTAGATTGTTTCCCAGGATACGGAACAGATGCCCTGGATTTTTTGGACTTCAAGCCTTGAGACTCAGACGCTTCTATCACTTTTGCGTCTCCATGCAAAAGAACCTGGAACTGCTCCGATCCATGATATCATTATAGAACAGGATCTTAGGGCCAGACAGGCCACAAGCCTAGATCCGAAACCCTCTTTACACGATGGGCTGACGTGACAGGAAAAACCAGGATTTCCAAGGCTTTCCGGCTCCTTGCATCCCTCGGCGTCCTTCTGACGCTGTCGAGCGCGCCAAGCCTTGCGCACGGGCACCGTCCCATCGTCGTGGCCTCGAAGGCCGATACCGAGGGCACTCTTCTGGGCAGCATGATCGCCCTCGTGCTGGAACGGGAAGGGATCCCCGTGGAGACCCGCCTTCAGTTCGGGCCAACCCAACAGGTGCGCCAAGCGATCCTTCAGGGGCAGATCGACATCTACCCCGAATACACGGGCAACGGGGCGTTCTTTCATGGTCTCGAAAGCGAACCGGCCTGGAAGGCGCCAGCTTCGGCCCACGAACTGGCCAAGCGCCTGGATGCGGACCGGCACGGGCTGGCCTGGCTCGAGCGGGCTCCCGCCAACAACACCTGGCTGATTGCCGTCAGGGGCGATCTCGCCCGGCGCTTCAACCTCGCCACCATGGACGATTTCGCTCAAGCCGTCAGAGCGTCCATGAACCTGCGGCTGGCGGCGTCCGCCGAGTTCGTCGAGAGCCCGGCGGCGCTCGCCTCCTTCGAGACGACCTATGGCTTCCGGTTTCCCCGGGACAGGATCGCCGTCCAGGCCGACGGCAACACCATGACCACCATGCGGGCGGCGGCGCAGAGCCTCGGCGGGGTCAATGCCGCCATGGTCTATGGCACCGACGGGGCCATCGCCACCCTGGACCTCGTCGTCATGAAGGACACGAAGGGCGCCCAGATCGTCTATGAGCCCGCTCCGGTGGTGCGCGCCCAGGCGCTGGAACGCTTTCCTGCCATCGCGAAGGCCTTGAACGGAGTCTTCGCCTCGCTCAGCACGGCCAAGCTCCAGGCCCTCAATGCAGAGATCGCCGTTGAGGAACGGCCGGCCAGGGACGTGGCCGAGCGCTATCTGAACCAGCTTCATCGTCGCCCGGGAGGGTAGTCACTCATGTGCCCCCTTGCGGAGAGCAGGGCTTGTCCTGAATAATCCGCCGATGTTGTCGCGTCGTCTCGCCCATTCTCCCGCCTTGACTTTTGCCTGGAGCCGCAACCTTGCCTAAGCGGCGGCTCAAGTCTCCGGTACTCATCGTCCTGCATCAGGAGCATTCGACTCCCGGTCGGGTCGGCCGCCTGCTCCTGGAGCGCGGCTATCCCCTCGACATCCGCCGTCCCCGCTTCGGCGACCCGCTGCCGGAGACGCTTGAGGAGCACGCCGGCGCCGTCGTGTTCGGCGGGCCGATGAGCGCCAACGATCCGGACGATTTCATCAAGCAGGAGATCGACTGGATCGAGGTGCCGCTCAAGGAGAGCAAGCCCTATCTCGGCCTCTGCCTCGGCGCGCAGATGATGGCCAAGCACATGGGCGCCGGCGTCTGGGCGCACCCCGAAGGCCGGGCCGAGATCGGTTATTACCCGCTTGTGCCGACACAGGCGGGCGAGGCCTTGAGCACCGATTGGGGCGTGCCCTGGCCGAGCCATGTCTATCACTGGCACCGGGAGGGGTTCGACTGTCCTGCGGGTGCCGAGACGCTCGCCACCGGCGACGACTTCCCGACGCAGGCGATCCGGGTGGGCGAGAGGGCCTTCGGCCTCCAGTTTCATCCGGAGGTCACCCACGCCATGCTCTGCCGCTGGACCGTGGTCGCCGAGGAGCGCCTGTGCATGCCGGGGGCTCAGGACCGGATCCGGCAGCTCGAAGGCCGCTACCAGCACGACCCGCATGTCTCCCGCTGGCTCGACCGCTTCCTGGATCACTGGCTCGACGAGAGGCGCTAGAGCATCGGACTGAAAGGTAGATTCAAGAGGTTTCAGCCTGGGCTGAAGTGTGATTCTCTTGTGAGAACAGGAGGTGGATCATGACCCAGAGCTTC
Source organism: Microvirga sp. (assembly GCA_020697385.1). GTDB lineage: Bacteria > Pseudomonadota > Alphaproteobacteria > Rhizobiales > Beijerinckiaceae > Microvirga. The sequence continues at coordinate 4,510 of JAJFBI010000676.1, forward strand.
TCCTTGGATCTGCGCGTGCGGATTGCGGCCTTTGTCGAGGCGGGCCATCCCTGCCGGGCGGCGGCCCG
>JAJFBI010000677.1 GCA_020697385.1 Microvirga sp.
AGGATGTGTCGCTCCTGCAATACGGGCTCGTCGCCTTGTGCGCCCTGATCACGGGAACGATCGGCGGCATTGCGGGCTATGGCACCGGCCTTCTCATGCCTCTGGTGCTCGTGCCAATTGTCGGGGCCGAACCGGTCGTCCCGATCATCGGCCTGTCGGCCCTGTTCACCAATTCCAGCCGCGTCCTGGCCTTTCGTCAGGATCTCGACACCCGCCGCGCACTCCTGATCGGCAGCATGGCCCTGCCGACCTGCATGCTCGGGGCCTATGGCTATACGTTCCTGACCGGCCGCGGCGCCGCCATCACTATCGGCACCTTCCTGATCCTGATGGTACCGGCAAGGCTTTATCTGAAACGACGGCAGATGCAGTTGTCGGGCGGCAGCCTGGCGGCTGCGGGAGCAGGTTATGGATTGCTCGTCGGCGGCACGGCAGGCTCAGGCGTGATCCTGCTGTCGATCCTCATGGCGTCGGGCTTGAGCGGGCGGTCATTGCGACGGATGCCGCAATTTCCCTGGCCTTGGGCATCGTGAAGTCCGGTGTCTTTCAGGCGTTCGGCGCCCTGCCCCCGTCATCGTGGATCATGGCCGTGATCATCGGTGTTTCGGCAACGCCGGGAGCCTTCATCGCCAAAAGGCTCACGCAGGCTCTGCCGATCCACATTCACAATGCCATTCTGGACGCCGCCATCATCTGCGGCGGCGTCATTCTTGTGATTCAGGGGCTACGCTGACTCAGCCACCGATATTGTAGGCGGCCAACGCCGCCATGTTGACGATGTCGTTGTCGGTGGCACCCAGCGAGACGATCTGGACCGGCTTGTCGAGCCCTACCACGAGCGGCCCCAGCACCATCGCGCCGCCGAGTTCCTGCAGCATCTTGGTGGAGATGGACGCCGAGTGGAAGGCGGGCATGATGAGCACGTTCGCCGTGTCGGTCAGGCGGCTGAACGGGTACTGCGCCATGACGTCCCGGTTGAGCGCCACATCGGCGGCCATCTCGCCGTCGTATTCGAAATCGACCCGCATGCCATCGAGGATCTTCACGGCCTCCTGGATCTTCTCGGCGCGCTCAGCCTTCGGATGGCCGAAGGTCGAGAAGGACAGAAGCGCCACGCGCGGCTCGTAGCCGAGCCGGCGGGCAACGCCGGCGGATTCGATGGCGATCTCGGCGAGTTCCTGCGCGCTGGGCATTTCGTGAATGGCCGTATCGGCCACCAGCACCGTGCGGCCCCTCGCAAGGCAGAGCGAGACGCCGATGACACGATGGCCGGGTTTCGCGTCGACCACGTGCCGCACGTCGGCCAGCGCCGTGGAATAATTGCGCGTCGCGCCCGTCACCATGGCATCCGCATCGCCCAACGCCACCATGGAGGCGGCGAAGTGGTTGCGGTCCTGGTTGATCATGCGCTGGCAATCGCGGAACAGGTAGCCCTTGCGCTGTAGGCGCTCGTAGAGGAACTGCGCATAGGTCGCATTGCGGTTTGACAGGCGTGCGTTGTGGATCTCGATGCCTTCCCGGCCCTCAAGGTCGATGCCCGCCTGCACGGCCGTATCATGGATGCGGTCCTCGCGCCCGACCAGGATGGCCTTGCCGAGTCCCTGATTGACGAAGGACAGAGCCGCGCGGATCACCTGCTCCTCCTCGCCCTCGGCGAAGACCACGCGCTTGGGGAATTTACGAACGCGCTCGAAGATGCGGTTGAGGGTTCCCGCCACCGGATCGCGCCGGGCGGAGAGCTGCGCCTTGTAGGAGCGCATGTCGACGATGGGACGGCGCGCGACGTCCGTGTCCATCGCAGCCTTCGCCACGGCCATGGGGATCGTGTGGATCAGGCGCGGATCGAACGGCACCGGGATGATGTAGTCACGGCCGAAGCGGGGGCGTGCACCCTGGTAGGCGGCCGCCACCTCGTCGGGCACGTCCTCGCGGGCGAGTTCCGCCAGCGCCTGGGCGGCGGCGATCTTCATCTCCATGTTGATCGTGGTCGCCTGCACGTCGAGGGCGCCGCGGAAGATATAAGGGAAGCCGAGGACGTTGTTGACCTGGTTCGGGTAGTCGGAGCGGCCTGTGGCGATGATTACGTCGTCCCGGATGCGCGCCACCTCTTCCGGCGTGATCTCCGGGTCAGGATTGGCCATGGCGAAGATGATCGGGTTCGGCGCCATGGAGCGGATCATGTCATCGGTGAATGCGCCCTTCGCCGACAGGCCGAACACCGCATCGGCTCCGTTGAGTGCATCCGCCAGCGTGCGGGCATTGGTTTCAGCCGCGTGCGCCGATTTCCACTGGTTCATGCCCTCGGTGCGGCCCTTGTAGATCACGCCCTTGGTGTCACACAGGATGACGTTGTTGGGCGCAAAGCCCATGGCCTTCAGAAGTTCCGTGCAGGCAATGCCAGCGGCACCCGCGCCGTTCACCACAAGCCGGGTCTTCGCCATGTCGCGGTCGGTGAGATGGAGCGCGTTGATGAGCCCTGCGGCCGCGATGATCGCCGTGCCGTGCTGATCGTCATGGAACACCGGAATGTCCATGAGCTCCCGCAGGCGCTCCTCGATGATGAAGCATTCCGGCGCCTTGATGTCCTCCAGATTGATGCCCCCAAAAGAAGGCCCGAGATAGCGCACGCAGTTGATGAAGTTGTCCGCATCCTCGGTGTCGACCTCGAGGTCGATGGAATCCACATCCGCGAAGCGCTTGAAGAGCACCGATGCCACCATGTTGGACCGGGTGGTGTAGTCGAAGGCCAGCGACGGGTTCTCGGCAATGGCGAGCACAGGCACCGCGACGCCCGGCGAATAGGCCAGCGACAGGTCGCGCTGGGTCGCCATGGGCTTGGTCGGAACGACCTCGAGCTTGCCGGGGCGTCCTTGGGCGTGGAATTGCAGCGCCTCCTGGTCCGTGAAGGTCGGGCGTTTGCGGCGGGTCGGGCGCTGATCGTCGGTCATGAGGGTCCGATTCTTGTGAGCAGGGCGTTTCCTAGGGGGATGCGACCTTAAGACATAGGATGCGCTTTCCTCAAGACTTGTCCACATGCGCCCTTCGGACCCCATGACGCGGATGAAAGGGGCCTCGGGCTTTGCTACACAGGACGGATGTCGTCCCAAGCCGCGTATAAATCCTCCGAGACCACCTCAGCGAACGCCGCCCCCCTCCAGGACAGCCGCGTCACGCCCATGATGGCGCAGTATATCGAGATCAAGGCCGCCAACCCGGACAGCCTGCTGTTCTACCGGATGGGCGACTTCTACGAGTTGTTCTTCGAGGATGCGGAGATCGCGAGCCAATCGCTCGGCATCGTGCTCACCAAGCGGGGCAAGCACCAGGGGCAGGATATCCCCATGTGCGGCGTGCCGGTGGAGCGGGCCGACGATTACCTCCAGCGCCTCATCGGCCTGGGCCACCGGGTCGCCGTCTGCGAGCAGACAGAGGATCCGGCCGAGGCGAAGAAGCGGGGTTCCAAGTCGGTGGTGCGCCGCGACGTGGTGCGCCTCGTCACGCCGGGCACCATCACCGAGGAGCGCCTGCTGGAGCCCGGCCGGGCCAATTACCTGCTCGCCATTGCCCGGCGCCGGGCCTCCGACACGCAATGGTGCTACGGGCTGGCCGCCCTCGACATATCCACAGGCCATTTCGTCTTGAGCGAGACGGACGGCACCGGCCTCTCGGCCGAGATCGCCCGCTTCGAGCCCCGCGAGATCCTGGTACCGGACGTGATCCATGACGATCCGGAGCTGAGGGGTTTCTGGCAGGAGACCCGCGCCTCGATCACGCCCCTGTCCCGCGAGGGCCTCGATCCGGCCTCGGCCGAGCGGCGGCTCAAAAGCTATTTCGGGGTCGCGACGCTGGACGCCTTCGGAGCTTTCAGCCCGGCCGAGATCACGGCTGCGGGCAGCGCGCTGTTCTATGTCGAGAAGACCCAGATCGCCAGCCGCCCGGTTCTCAACCCGCCCTCCCGCGACACCTCCGGCGCCGCGCTCGCCATCGATGCGGCCACCCGCGCCAACCTGGAACTGACCCGCACCCTGTCGGGAGAACGGGCTGGCAGCCTGCTCGCCACCATCGACTGCACCGTGACGCCGGGCGGCGCGCGGCTCCTGGCCGAGCGGCTCGCCGGCCCCCTCACCCATCCGGGCCGGATCCGCGACCGGCAGGATTCAGTCACGGCGCTCGTCGAGAACGGCGACCTGCGCGACCGGCTGCGGCGCATCCTCAAGCGTTCGCCGGATCTCGCCCGCGCCCTGTCGCGCCTCAGCCTCGGACGCGGCGGACCGCGAGACCTGGCCTGCGTGCGCGACGGCCTGTTCGCGGCGCGCGAACTCGGGCTTGAGCTGGCGATTGCGCCCAATCTGCCGAGAGAACTCTCAGAAGCTGCGCAAGTGCTCCAAGGCCTGCGCACGGATGTGGCCGACCGGTTGAGCGCTGCTCTTGCCGACGAACTGCCTCTGCTCAAGCGCGATGGCGGCTTCATTCGCGCAGGCTTCGACCCAAACCTCGACGAACTGCGCGAGCTGCAGCAGGATTCCCGCCGCTTCATCGCGGCTCTCCAGGCCCGCTATGCCACCGAGACCGGCTGCCGGACGCTTCGGGTCAAGCACAATCACATGATCGGCTACTTCGTGGAGGTGCCGCAGAATGTGGGCGAGGATCTCTTGAGGGAGCCCTGGAAGGACACCTTCGTCCATCGC
>JAJFBI010000076.1 GCA_020697385.1 Microvirga sp.
GGATTGGTTTTGAGCTTAGTCAAGGGGCTGCGCCGCCTTGGGATTGGCCTCAGCCTGATCTTCACGCTGGCGACCATTGCCTTGGGATTGCTGCCCCTTGCCAGCTACATCCTGCTCCCGTTGGAAGAGCGGTTTTCTGAGTTCCGTGATGATGGCAAACCGGTCGACGGGATCATCCTGCTCGGCGGCGCCGTCGAGGCATCCGACTCAAAGACGCGCGGTCGCATCGTGGCCAATGAATCAGCCGAGCGCGTGCTCGAAACGATCCAGCTCGCCCATCGCTATCCTGCCGCTCGCATCCTCATCTCGGGCGGCGGCGGCACAGTCTTCGGAGACGGCGCCGCAGAGGCGCCCGTCGTCGCGGATTACTTCAAGAGCATCGGCATCGACCCCGCCCGCATCCTGGTCGAGGACCGTTCGCGGACGACTGCCGAGAATGCCCTCTATTCCAAGGAACTCGCAAAGCCGCGCGAGGGCGAGCGCTGGCTTTTGGTGACATCGGCCTGGCACATGCCGCGTGCCGTCGGCGTGTTCGAGAAGGTCGCGTTTCCGGTCACGCCCTATCCGGTGGATTTCCGCACGGCTGGAGGAGCGAGAACCCACATTCCCTTCGCGTTCGTTTCGGAGGGTCTGAGGCGTCTCGACATCGGCACCAAGGAATGGGCGGGCCTGATCGCCTATTACGCATCCGGGCGCACCACACGACTGTTCCCAGGACCTCAGGTATCCAAAGACGGCAGCGCCAAACGGTAGGTGCCGCGAAAATCGTCAGGGTCGACGGGCCGCCCCTTGCGCAAGATCACGATGCGCCCCTCCTTCATGAGGCGCACGGCCACTTTCCGAACGGGCTGCATGAGCGGCCCCCATCCGTCCGGCTGGTTGCCGCCTAGAGCTTGGGCCACGTCGGCCGGCCCGATGGTCTTGCCCGGTCCCCGCTCTTCCAGGAGTGCAAGCATGGTGGCTTCCAGTTCGTCCGGGGTCGTTGTCTTAGGCATCCGCCTGCCTCATTGCTGCGTCGAGAGCATCCGACAGGAACTGACGGCGCCACATCACGACGAGCACACCGGCCGTCGCGATCATGAAAAGATAAGCGCTCACGAACCACCCAAGATAGGCGAGCGAGAAGAAGAAAGCCCGCTGGCCGCGATTGAAATGCTTGCCGGCAACCGCGCTCATAGCACCCGCCTGGCGGGCTGCGGCAAGCGCCTCCGTCTGGCTGCTCTCCTTCAGCACGGGAACAGCCCCGACCATGATCGCCATATAGTTGAAGAGCCGGTACGACCAGGCGAACTTGAAGAAGGCATAGACGAAGATCACCGCGAGTCCGCCGACCTTCACATCCCAGGCCATCCGCGTCGGCGGCGCGCCGAAAGGCAGGTCGGCGAAGAGCGGCAGAACCGCATCGGTGGAGCGCAGAAGCGCCAGCACGCCGCCAATGGCGATCAGCGATGTCGAGGCGAAGAACGCCGTACCGTTCATAAGAGAGGCCAGGATCGTCGTGTCGACGATGCGGTTCTCGCGCACCACCATCTGCTCCATCCAGCGGTAGCGGTACTGGTTCATCACCTTGTTGAGGCTTTTCCGCCCCGCAGGCGTGAGCTCAAGAGCGGAGTGATAGCCCAGCCAGGCGGTCAGGAAGAAAGCCAGCGCCGCGTAGTCGAGATTGGTGAAGCCCAGCACCCGTGATCTCCCGTTGACTCCGCCGCCATCTTGCCCAGTTTGTTCGAAGGCAAAAAGAGGAACCGGAACCCGTTATGCCTCAGACCATCACCCGCGGCTACAAGACATTGCTCGACGAGGCCAATGCGAAGGTCAGGACCATGCCTGTGGCCGAGGCCGTGTCCCTGCACGGCCGCGAGGACGTGGTGTTCGTCGACCTGCGTGATCCGCGCGAACTGGAGCGCGAGGGCCGCATTCCCGGCGCGGTGCATTGCCCGCGCGGCATGCTGGAATTCTGGATCGATCCGGAGAGCCCCTACCACAAGCCGGTTTTCGCTCAGGACAAGACCTATCTGTTCTTCTGCGCGGCGGGCTGGCGCTCGGCTCTTTCCGCAGCAACCGCCCAGGACATGGGCCTGGATCCGGTCGCCCATATGGAAGGCGGGTTCACCGCCTGGAAGAATGCCGGCGGGGCTGTGGAGACGGTCGAGCCGAAGAAGGCTTAAGATGTTCGCCGGATTTCGAACCGTGCCGGCAGGTCGATAGCCGCTTCGCTGCCGTCGAGGATCTCGACATTCTCGACCAGGGCGCCGGCAGGTCCCTGATGGCATGCTTTCAGCATCACGTCGACAAGATCCGACGGACCGGAAAACACGACCTCGACCGAGCCATCCCGTCGATTCCGCACCCAGCCCCTGAGGCTATGCAGTTCCGCCATATGCTGTGTCCAGGCGCGAAAGCTTACGCCTTGGACGCGACCATGGATCAGGACATGGAGGGTTCGGTTCTCGGCTGTCATCAGATCTGGATAATGCGCTTCGCACTCCCGGGATCCACCTTACGCGGCATCTTGCCTGCCTGGAGACTGGGACGAGCCGACACCCAGCAGGCCCGACCCGTAACCTACTTTCACAAGGACGGAACGAATCATGGGTTCCAGAATTCAAGCTGAACATTAGTTGTTCAGGTGCATCATGCGTATGACGATTGCCTCGGCCTTGATTGGAATTCTAGCGGTCGGCGGCTGCAGCGACTTTCCGAAGGACAATGCGGATACCCTGAAGCAGATCCGGGCAGGCCGGGAGATGAAGGTCGGCGTTGCGCACAACCCGCCCTGGACCATCGTCGAGGATGGGCGGATCGACGGCGTGGAGCCTGCCCTCATGGCCCAATGGGCTCAGAGCCTGGGCACTAAATCCCGCGTCATCACCGGCCCCACCGACGCTCTGGTGGAGGCGCTCTATAAGCGGGAGCTGGATGTTCTGGTTATGGGCCTGACAGATAAGACTCCCCATTCGGGCAAGCTCGCCCTGTCCCAGCCTTATCTGGAGGTCAAAACCCACATTGGTGTCGCACCGGGGCAGATGCCCCTGGCCGACTGGGCGGGCCAACGCATCGCCGTCGATCCGGAACGCCTCGAGCTTGTGGCGCAGATCCGGGAACTGGAGGCCGAACCCGTGCCTCTTGAAAAAGGCGAAGCCCCGGCGCCGATCATGGCCGGATACGACTTCGAGCTTGAGCGGCGAGGCCTCAAGCCGACGGAGAACGAGTTGTCGACCGAGAGAAGGGTCATGGCCGTCATTCCAGGAGAGAGCGCCCTGCTCCTCTCCCTCGACGAATTCCTGCAAGCCCAGGACAAGGAGGCTCTCAAGAACAAGGCCATGGAGGCTTTGCGATGAGGCCGATCGAGACCTTCGAATTTCCCGAGGACAAACAGGCCCTGTTCAAGCGCGCCCGGCGCCTCGAGGTGATCACAATCCTCTACATCGCCTCGGCCGCAACGGCCCTTTACATCACGATGGGCTCGTCGCAGGCCATGCGGGCGAGCTTCTTCGAGGATGTGATCAGCATCATCCCGGCGATTGTCTTTCTCATCTGCACCCGGATCGCCCTCTGGCCGCCGAACCGCAACTTTCCGTACGGCTACCATGGGGCCGTCTCCATCGGTTATCTCATCTCGTCGGTCGCCCTCGTGGGCATGGGACTTTTCCTGCTCATCGAATCCGCCTCGAAGTTCATTTCGGGCGAACGCACCACCATCGGCGGCATGGAGATCTTCGGGGAGACGATCTGGGCCGGCTGGCCCATGCTGGCGGCTATTGCCTATACGGGGATCCCGAGCGTCATCTTGGGACACATGAAGCTGAAGCTCGCCCCCAAGCTTCACGATAAGATTCTCTATGCCGACGCCAAGATGATGAAGGCCGATTGGATGGCGGAGAGCGCTACAGCCATCGGCGTCCTTGGGGTAGGTTTCGGCTATTGGTGGGTCGACCCGCTGGCTGCGGGGATCATCGCTCTCGACATCCTCAAGGACGGTGTTTCCAACCTCGGGGTCGTGATCGCCGACCTCATGGAGCGACGCCCGAAAAAGACCGACAGATCAGGCTATGAGTCGCTGCCGGAGGATCTTCGACGGAGGATCGAAGCTCTGGACTGGGTGAAGGAGGCCGAGGTTCGCCTTCGCGAAAGCGGGCACATCGTTCTCGGCGAGGTGTATGTGGTGCCGAGCCAGACCGACAACCTGCCGGAGCGGGTGGCTGGCGCCATCGATCACGCCAAGGGAATGAACTGGCGCCTGCACGATGTGACCGTCTCCGTCGTGCCGAGCCTCAAGGGAGCTGCCTCACCGGCGCCGGATCGGCAGGGCTGATCCTCCCGGGGAACTCCAGAGCGGGCGAACCTTCTTGGGCTCCTGCGGGACCGGTGCAGCTCCGAGGGTCTTCGGCAGCCACATCTTCAGGCTTCGGATGTAGTCCTCCGGCAGGCCTGCATGCTGCGCCGCCTCGACGACGCCCTCCATGTAGCCGGGGAGCGGTGTGCCGGGCTTGACGCTGCGGCCGACATAAACAATCGCCCGGCGTGCGCCCTGCCCCGTCACGACCGGCTGGACGACCTTGGTGTAGAGGCCGGTCGACAGGCTCTCGTAGCGGTCGAGGGCAGGTACGTCGGCGAGCGCCAGATCCCACACCATGCCCCAGACCGCCCGTTGCGGATCGCGGACGATTGTGGCGTAGCCCTCGTCGAAGATCATGAAGCGGTGGCGCATGAGCCGCCCGATGCCGACCGGCTTCGAGGCCGGGCAGCGCGTGAGCATGGCAGCTTGGTCCATGTTGGACCCATAGGCAAAGTAGAGGGGCATGGGTTGGTGCCTCAACCCTCAGGCGAATTCCAGGATCACGGCATCGACCGCGAGGCTGTCGCCCTCCTTGGCGTGGATCTTGGAGATGGTGCCGTCGCGCTCGGCGCGCAATACGTTCTCCATCTTCATGGCTTCCACGATGCATAGCGGCTCGCCGACCTTCACCTCTTGGCCCTGGGCGACACTGATCGCCTTCACAAGGCCCGGCATCGGGCAGAGCAGCTGCTTGCCTGTGTCGGCTTCAAGCCGCTCCGGCATCAGGGCGGCGAGTTCCGCCTCGCGCTTGGTGTAGACCATGACCTCGGCGGAAGCCCCCGCATGGGAGAGCGCAACGCCATTGAGGATCGTCCGCACCTGCACGGCAATGGCGTCGCCGCCCACCGTGCCGGTCCAGACCGGCTGGCCCGGAGCCCAACCAGAGACGATCGGCCGAGCCTGACCGTCGATCACCACCGCGAAGCCGCTATCGATATCCTCGATCGTGACCTCATGGCGATCCTTGCCCAGCATCACCACCCGCTCGCGCTCGAAGCGCAGGCTGGCGGCGGGACGCAGCTGGCCCGAGATGTGTCGCTTGCGCTCGTTCAGCACGTGATCAATGGCAGCACCGACGGCCGCCATGCGCAGGGCCACCTCGCCTTCCGGCGCCGGCGCCTTGAAGCCTTGCGGGAACTCCTCGGCGATGAAGCCGGTGGAGAGCTTGCCCGATTGCCAGCGCGGGTGCTGCATCAGCGCCGTGAGGAACGGAATGTTGTGGCGGATGCCCTCGATGGCGAAGGCGTCGAGTGCTGTCGCCTGGGCCTCGATGGCCTGAAGGCGGGTGGGCGCGTGGGTGACCAGCTTGGCGATCATCGGATCGTAATAGATCGAGATCTCGCCGCCCTCGTAGACGCCCGTGTCGTTACGGACCGTGACGCCGTCCTGCTCGCCCTCGTTCGGCGGGCGGTAAGTGACGAGCCGGCCCGTGGAGGGCAGGAAGTTGCGCACCGGGTCTTCCGCATAGATGCGGCTTTCCACCGACCAACCGTTGAGCTTCACATCCGATTGGGCAAGACGCAGCTTCTCGCCGGCGGCCACGCGGATCATCTCCTCCACGAGGTCGATGCCGGTGATCATCTCGGTGACGGGATGCTCCACTTGGAGGCGGGTGTTCATCTCGAGGAAGTAGAAGGACTTGTCCTGGCCTGCCACGAACTCCACGGTGCCGGCGGAATCGTAACCCACGGCCTTGGCCAGCGCGACCGCCTGCTCGCCCATGAGGCGACGGGTTTCCTCATCGAGGAGCGGCGACGGGGCCTCCTCGATGACCTTCTGGTTGCGGCGCTGGATCGAGCATTCGCGCTCGCCGAGATAGATCACGTTGCCGTGCTTGTCGCCCAGCACCTGGATCTCGATGTGACGCGGATCGGTGATGAACTTCTCGACGAAAACGCGGCTGTCGCCGAAAGACGAGGCCGCCTCCGACGTAGCGCGGGCGAAGCCTTCGGCCACCTCGTCGGAGGAGTAGGCGATGCGCATGCCCTTGCCGCCGCCGCCGGCGGACGCCTTGATCATGACCGGATATCCGATCTCATTGGCGATAGACACGGCCTGCTCCGGCCCCTCGATGACGCCGAGATAGCCGGGCACAGTCGAGACCTTGGCGGCGGCGGCCGCCTTCTTGGACTCGATCTTGTCGCCCATGGCCGCAATGGCGCCGGGGTTTGGCCCGATGAACACGATGCCCGCCTCGGCGAGCGCCTTGGGGAAGGCCTCGCGCTCGGACAGGAAGCCGTAGCCCGGGTGGACCGCCTGGGCGCCGGTCTGCTTACAGGCCTCGATGATCTTCTCGATCACCAGGTAGGACTGGGCTGCTGCGGCCGGGCCGATATGGACGGCCTCGTCGGCCATCTCCACATGGAGCGCATCCCGGTCGGCGTCGGAATAGACCGCTACCGTCTTGATGCCCATCCGCCGGGCGGTCTTGATGACCCGGCACGCGATTTCGCCCCGGTTGGCAATCAGGATCTTGTCGAACATGAACCCTCGAACGCTCCAGCCTACGGCGCATCGTGCGACCCAGAGGGCCGCGTTAGCGAAAAAGTGGCCCCGGTTTTTCGCTCAGAACGATGCGCTCACCAAAAAGTTAGCCCCACCTCCGTTACTGCACATCCGTGCCTTGGGGAAGCGGGGCTGGGTCAGCATTTAGCTTTAGAAGATATGTCAGGCAGCGATCTGGGCCAGCCTCGCCTGCTGGCGCCCGCGCATGATGAAGTCGAGGAGCGCCACGTCCACATGCCCGGCCTCGTCGAGAATGGCATAGGCGATGCTCATGGCGTTCGGGGACGGCCCGCTGACCTCCAGGAGGGTCGCGAGCCAGAGGGCGTCGTCATTGCTGACCACACCCTGGGGCGCACGCTTCCAGATGACGAAATCGGCCACGAGCCTGGTCAGCATCGCTCCCCAGCCCTCGACAGCGGTCACGAAACGGTCGAGGGCCAGCAGGGTCTCGACCTCGAGACGGCTCGAAACTCCCTCAAACAGGATCTCATCCTGAAGCATCGCCACGTCATCATCGCAGACATGCCCCTTCTCGGTGACGCTGTCGATGAAATCGCGAAGTTGATCCTTCAACATCCGTTTGCCTCCCGCCGGCATGTCTTTCGTTCAACGCCGGTTGATCGCTTGTGCGAGGTGACATTCACACGGACGGCAGGGCTAAACCGTTAACACGACATGCTGAATCGCCGTTGAGGTTAAGCCTTGTTGAGACTCTTTGGTTGCCGGAATCTTGATGGGCCGGATTCCTCAACGTTTGCGCGGATTTGCCGATCAGGCTGCTGGAGCTTTGCAATCCCGCAAGGTCGCCCTTTCCACACTTCATCGAAGCTTGGTGCTACTTATCTCCCAGGCAACGCAGCGCAAACCGCGCTTGCCCGTTAAGGAACGCACCCATGCGGCACCACGGCATTCATCACATCACCGCCATTGCAGGCCCGGCCCGTCGCAACCTCGATTTCTACACCCGCGCGCTCGGCCTGCGTCTCGTCAAGAAAACCGTCAACTTCGACGATCCAGGCACGTACCACCTGTATTTCGGCGATAGTCTCGGCCAGCCGGGCTCGATCCTGACCTTCTTCCCCTGGGAGCACGTGGCGCCTGGACGCAACGGCGTCGGCACCACGCAGGAAACGGCTTTCCGTGTTCCCGAGGGCTCCCTGGGCTTCTGGATGCACCGCTTCATCGAGCAGGGCGTCGAGCACGGCACCGTGGAGAAACGCTTCGGGCAAAGCGTGCTGACCTTCAAGGACCCGCACGGCACCAGCCTTGCGCTCGTCGGCATTCCGAATGCCGAGACCGAGGAGGCGTGGAATGTGGACGGCATCCCGGCCGAATACGCCATCCGTGGCCTGGAGGGCGTCACGCTTCTCGTCGAGGACGGCGAGCGGACGGGCACGATCCTGACGGACGTGTTCGGCTTCCGTGAAACCGCCCGCGAAGGCTCCCTCGTCCGCTACAAGACGGACGCGCTCATGGGCAGCACGGTCGACATCCGCAGCGCCGGCGGCTTTCTTCCGGGCCGGATGGGCGGCGGCTCCGTGCATCACGTGGCCTTCCGCGCCAAGGACGACGCCGACCAGGCCGAGATGGTGAGAAAGCTCGCCCAGGACCACGGCCTCCAGACCACGGAGCAGAAGGACCGCAACTACTTCCGGTCCGTCTACTTCCGTGAGCCCGGCGGCATCCTGTTCGAGATCGCCACCGACGAGCCGGGCTTCGCCGCCGACGAGGCACAGGAACGTCTGGGTGCCGAGCTGAAGCTTCCGGCGTTCCTGGAAGCGCGTCGGAGCGACATCGAGGCCCGGTTGCCTGAGTTGGCCTGAACCTAAAGCCCTCTCCCCACCGCAAGTCAGGTGTTCCTGACTTGCGTTCTTCAAGTGGATCTCGGGAACACCCGGGATCCATGGGAGAGGGTGACCTGCAAAGCAGGTCGGGAGAGGGGCCGAGTTCATTCAATGACTTCCCTTCTCCCGGCTCACTCCGTTCGCCACCCTCTCCCGCAAAGGGGAGAGGGACAGGAGCATCCCATGACCGAACTGTCCTTCATTCACCGTTACGAGCCCGCTACGGACCCGTCCCGTCCGCCTCTCCTGCTGCTCCATGGCACGGGTGGCGACGAGAACGACCTTCTGGGCCTCGGCCGCAAGATCTCTCCCGGCTCCGCCCTGCTCTCCCCGCGTGGCAAGATCCTGGAGAACGGCATGCCCCGCTTCTTCCGGCGACTCGCCGAGGGCGTGTTTGACGAGGAGGACGTGAAGTTTCGCGCAAACGAGCTTGCGGATTTCGTCACAGAGACGCGCAACGCCTATGGGCTTGAGGCACCTATCGCGGTGGGCTTCTCCAACGGCGCCAACATCGCCGCCGCCATGCTGATGCTGCACCCGGAAGCCTTGGCAGGCGCCGCGTTGCTGCGGGCCATGGTGCCGCTGTCCCAGGCTCCTGCGGTAGACCTTGCGGGCAAACGAGTGCTGATGATCTCGGGCGCCATGGACCCGATCATTCCGGCAGATAATGCGAAGCGCCTCGCCGCGTCTCTGTCCGCATCCGGTGCCGAGGTACAGCACGAGATTCTGACGGCGGGTCATAACCT
>JAJFBI010000678.1 GCA_020697385.1 Microvirga sp.
ATCGCGATTCCGCAACGGCAGACCGGCTCACGGCCCAGCCCCTGGTCCGGTGACGGTGTCGGTCAAACCAAGCCAAGGGAGGTCTGCGGCCCCGAACGACCCGATGGCGTGGCTCTTGGGTTCGGGACGGCACATCGCCAGTCCTGCGGAGTTCTTCGATCAGTTCTGCTGGGTTCTTATTGCAAGTGGGGTTCCACTCTGGCGGGCCTCCGTGCACATGCAGGTTCTGCATCCGCAACTCCGCGGGTTCGCCTACCGCTGGTGGCGCGACCGAGCCTGTCTCGAAGAGATTGTCGGCAAGCATGGGATCGAGCAAACTGCCGCCTTTCGGGACAGTCCGCTGCGGCCGGTCATGGCAACCGGCGCCGTTGTTCGACACCGGGTTGGAGGGCCGGCCCTGGGATCAGGAGTGGTCTTGCTCCGGGAATTGCAGGAGCAGGGCGCGACCGACTACCTGGCCATGCCACTGACCTTTTCGTCGGGGCGGCATCAGGCAATCACCTTCACCACGGATCGTGAAGGTGGCTTCGGTGAAGACGAGATTACGCGCCTTCTCCAGCTTGCACCCTTGACGCTGATCTTCGAGGTGCATGCGACGCGGTTCATGATGGCGACCCTGCTCAACACCTATATCGGTCGAAAGGCAGGGACGCAGGTGCTCGAGGGCCGGGTCCGGCGCGGTAGCGGCGAGCACATTCAGGCGGTCATCCTTGTCGCCGATCTGCGCGGCTTTACAGCCTTGTCGGACCGCTTGCCGAGCGAGCAGGTCCTGGACGTTCTGAATCGGGTTTTCGACCTTATCGTGACCCCCATTCACGCCGAAGGGGGCGAGGTGCTCAAGTTCCTCGGCGACGGCCTGCTGGCGATCTTTTCCGTCGAGGCATGCGGCGGCAACTCCGGGGCCGCCGAGTGTGCGCTCAAAGTCGCCGCCGCAATCATGGCCGGTCTCGACGAGCTCAACGTCCAGCGCTGCACGGAACGGTTCGATCGGATCGAGCTCGGGATTGGCCTTCACCTCGGGCCGGTCTTCTTTGGTAACGTCGGGGCCGAAGATCGGCTCGACTTCACTGCGCTGGGACCGGCGGTCAACCTGGCGTTCCGTTTAGAGGCGCTTACGAAACGGATCGGCTCGCCCATCATCGTCTCTGGCGAGTTCGCGGGCGCTTACGGCCGCCATGCATCCCCTCGGCCGATATGCTCTTGACCATTCGGGCGAAAGGAAACCTGTGTTCGCGCCCGCTCCAAGCCCGCGTCGACAGGCTGAAGCGCCGCAATCTGCCCGTCTACATGCGGGAGGAAGATGACAGCACGCGTGGTGAACTAGGCGGGAGGGCGATGCCAAGCAGATCGAAGATTCTCGGTGTGATAGACCCTCCTTAGGATTAGGAGATGTCAGATGAGCAACCTGAAAACACTGATCGCCACGACTTTGGCAGTCGGAATGCTGATCGCTTCACAGGGTGCGCAAGCGCATTGCGACTCGGTGGACGGCCCCGTCGCCAAAGCTATCCAGGCAGCTCTGGAGGATGGCAACATTAATCCGGTGCTGGCTTTCGCGCCGGCCTCGGCCGAAGCCGAGATTCGTGCCGCCTTCGAGAAATCGCGCAAGGTGCGTAGCCTCGGCGGTGAGGCGCGGGCCCTCGCCGACCAGTCGTTCATGGAGACCGCCATTAGATTGCATCGCGCCGGCGAGGGGGCCGCTTACACCGGGCTGAAACCGGCGGGCATTGACTACGGACCAGTGATCCAGTGATCGAGCATGCGCTTACGGAGCGGCTCGCACATGTCCGTGAAGCTCAGAAGGCTCCTCTGGATCCAAAGACGGCAGCTGAAGTGCCGCAAGCCCGCGAGCGCGTCGGCGCCGAGCTTGGCTTCATAAGCTTTGCCGAGAGCATGCACCAGGCAATCCTCGGAAAGGGCGCCGAGCAGCACGCGGACTAACGGCGGGTGCCGCGCCGTTCCGGCGGGTGCATGGCCGTCCCGCACATTGACGGGCCAGCATCAACGTTAGCGGCCATTGGCAAGACGTTAGGCCGGCAGCTCGCTTGAGACGTGAGCCGCAAAAACCGGCTCCGATCTTCGAGGTGGTGGTCCAAACCGCAAAGCATAGGGTTCCGAGACTTCATCGATGCCCAATACTTGATAATCGTGGGCACTCTGAAGATGGCAGCATTCTTGACCGCTCCGCCGTCCGGACTGCGCTCGTGCACGGTGGATGGTCCACCCGGGACGATCTGCGCCTGGTAAATGACGGCATGAGTGACGGGACGAGGAGCGAGATGCACAGCGAAACGCGAGACCGTATGAAGATCACTCTTCTCGCTGTGGCCCTCGTTGGCCTGTCGGTCGGCCTTGGCTTGAGCATTGCCGGTCAGGATGATCTCGCGCGCATGCTCTGGGCCACCGGCGTGCTGCCCGTGCTCGCCGCGCTGGTGATGGAGATCGTTCGCAGCCTATCGAAGGGCGAAGTCGGGCTTGATATCGTGGCGGCCTTATCGATGTCGGCGGCCCTTTTTTTCGGCGAGGCCCTCGCGGCCGCGGTGGTCGCGGTGATGTATTCAGGAGGCACCTTCCTGGAGAGCTTCGCCGAAGGCCGCGCCCGGCGCGAGATGCGCAATCTGCTTGCGCGCGTGCCACGAACCGGGACGCGGCATCGAAATGGCAGGCTGGAGGAGGTGCCACTCGAGGCGATCGCGGCGGGCGACCGCCTCCTGATCCGCCGAGGCGACGTCGCTCCGGTGGACGGGACCGTCGAATCCGACAGCGCGATTCTCGATCAATCGGCGCTGACGGGCGAGTCGATGCCGGTGCGGCATGCTCCCGGTGAGGAGGTGATGAGCGGCTCGACCAATGTCGGCGAAGCCTTCGACCTGCGCGCCAGCCGCCGCGCAGCCGAGAGCACCTATGCGGGCATCGTGCGCCTCGTTGAGGCCGCGCAGCAGTCGAAGGCGCCGATGTCCCGGCTCGCGGATCGCTATTCGCTTCTGTTCCTGGCCGTCACCGTCACCCTGGCGGCGGGCGCTTGGTGGTTCACCGGCGATCCAATCCGGGCGGTGGCGGTGCTGGTCGTCGCGACGCCTTGCCCCCTGATCCTGGCCGTCCCGGTAGCACTGGTCGCCGGCCTGTCGCGGGCAGCGCATTTCGGGGTTCTGATCAAGGGCGCGAAACCACTTGAGGCTCTCGCGCGGATCCGCACCCTGATCCTCGATAAAACCGGCACGCTGACGGATGGCCGGCCGCAGATCGTGTCCATCGAGGCCCAAGGCGCCGCAACCGAAGACGACATCCTCACCATTGCGGCTACCCTAGAGCAGGCGTCCAAACATCCCATCGCACAGGCCATTGTCGCCGCCGCCAGGGAGCGCGGCCTCACTCTCCCTGTCCCTAGCCAGGTCGCAGAGAGCCCAGGCGAAGGCGTGGCAGGCAAGGTAAATGGGCACTCTGTGCTTGTGGGCGGCGTGGACTTCGTGATGAACAGGCTCGGAGATCCCCGCAATTCCGCCCACGGGGCGGGCGAAGTGGTCGTGGCGCTCGCCCTCGACGGGCGGCTCGGGGGACATCTTGTGCTCGCGGATCGACTGCGCGCTGGCACGGCGCAATTCCTTGCCGGCTTACGGCGCATTGGCATCGACCGCATTCTGCTGGCCACCGGCGATCGGCGGGCGGTGGCCGAAGCGATCACCACGAGTTTGGGCCTCGACGCCGTGTGCCCCGAGCTGACGCCG
The DNA here is from genome assembly GCA_020697385.1 of Microvirga sp. Lineage (GTDB taxonomy): Bacteria > Pseudomonadota > Alphaproteobacteria > Rhizobiales > Beijerinckiaceae > Microvirga. Next base: position 3,726 of record JAJFBI010000678.1, read on the forward strand.
GACCAGAAAGTGGCCCTCGTCCTCAGCGAGCGGAAGAACGGCCCAGTCATGATGGTGGGCGATGGCGTGAACGATGCGCCAGCCTTAGCAGCGGCGGATGTCGGTGTCGCCATGGGAGCAAGAGGTGCCGCGGCGTCGGCCGAGGCAGCGGACGTGGTGCTGCTCGTTGATGATCTGAACCGCCTTCTGCCGGGCTTGGAGATCGCCCACGGCTCCCGGCGGATCGCCTTGGAGAGCGTCATCGCCGGGATCGGGCTGTCAGTCGCTGGCATGATCGCTGCCGCGCTTGGCTACCTCACGCCGGTCCAGGGGGCACTCTTGCAGGAGCTGATTGACGTCGCCGTCATTCTCAATGCGCTGCGAGCGCTGAAAATCGCGCCGGCGACCGAAAATCGAGAAGCGTTCGTTCGCCAGGACCTCGAAGTTCCGCCACCAGCACCCTTAGCGGCGACATCTGCGGGCGGTCCAACTTGAGCAGGCTTTCCCATTCCGAAATTCACATGGTCCACCGGATCGGCTGGCTCCGCGCTGCGGTCTTGGGTGCGCACGACGGCATTGTCTCGACGGCGAGCCTTGTGGTTGGCGTCGCCGCAGCGGGTTCACAAGACGGTCCTGAACGAGTTCTACCGCGTCGCCTTCCGCAAGACGATCTACGCCTCCATCGCCGAGCTCCAGGGCGACTTGGATGCTTGGGCACCGCCTTAAAGTCCGGATCGACCTG
>JAJFBI010000679.1 GCA_020697385.1 Microvirga sp.
CCATGCGCTCGTGAACAACCTCGACGACGAAGAGCGCCGGGTGCTTCTCGAGCACGGCACGGAGCGGCCCTTCTGCGGCATCTTCAACGAGGCCAAGGATAAGGGCACCTATTGCTGCCGGCTCTGCGGGCTTCCGCTCTTCCATGCCGGCACCAAGTTCGAATCCGGCACCGGCTGGCCGAGCTTCTTCGACCCCATCGACCGTGACCACGTCGCCTTCGTGCGTGACACCAGCTACGGCATGGTCCGCACCGAGATTCGCTGCGCCCGCTGCGAGGGCCATCTTGGCCACGTCTTCAATGACGGCCCTCCCCCGACCGGCGAGCGCTACTGCATGAACTCGGTTTCCATGCGGTTCGTGGCCGAGGGAGATCCGCTGCCGGACGAGCTGGGCCGCGGCGCTGGGCCGCGGCGCGCCGGAGGGTGAGATCACGGGCTGAGGTCACCCCATGGAGCCGATCCGGAAGGACACGGACATCAGAACGGGCACCGATTTCTACGCCCGCCTGCCGGTCTTCGACCGCTTCTCCGATCTGACCGATCCTGGGCGATACATGCCTGTTCCGGACGATTGGGTGCTCGGCCTCAGCGACATCGTCCGCTCCACCTCGGCGATCCAGGCGGGACGCTACAAGGAAGTCAACACGGCTGCCGCCGCCGTCATCGCGGCGGTCGCCAACAAGCTCGGCACAAGCGAATTTCCCTTCGTGTTCGGTGGCGACGGCGCAAGCTTCGCCCTGCCGGCCTCCCAGTTCGATCTCGCGCGGGACGCGCTGGCGGCGGTCGCAGCCTGGGTGCGGGATGCGTTCGGCTTCGAGCTGCGGATCGCGCTCGTGCCGGTCTCCGACATCAGGGCCGAAGGATACGATGTGCGCGTCGCCCGCTTCGCCGCCTCGCCCGACGTGACCTATGCGATGTTCGCGGGAGGCGGCTTGGCCTATGCCGAGCGTCAGATGAAGAATGGCGCCTTCGCCATTGCTCCCGCTCCACTGGGCACCCTGCCCGACCTGACGGGTCTCAGCTGCCGCTTCGATGAGATCACGCCGGAGCGCGGTGTCATCCTGTCCCTGATCGTCCTCCCCGTCCCGGGGGTGGATATGGAAGCTTTCAATACGCTCATCGGCCAAGTGCTCGCCCTGGCGGAGGGTCAGGAGGCCGGTCGCCCGCTGCCGGACGAAGGGCCTCCCCTGGCATCGCCATTCAAAGGGTTCGGTCTCGAGGCCAAGACCGTCAGAACGGGTGGGCTTCACCTGTGGCCCCTCATGCGGCTGGCAGCCGGACGTCTGGCCTCGTTCATGATCTTCCGGACGGGTCGCCATTTCGGCAGTTTCGATCCCGTCCGATACCGTCACCAGCTCGTCGAGAACACGGACTTCCGCAAGTTCGACGACGGTTTACGCATGACCCTCGACTGCACGCCTGCCTTGGCCGATCGCCTGGAGACGATGCTGTCCGAGGCAGAGAGGCAGGGCATCGCCCGCCACGGCCTGCACCGGCAGGAGGCGGCCCTCATGACCTGCTTCGTCCCCTCGCCCACCCGAGCCGATCACATCCATTTCGTCGACGGCGCCATGGGCGGATACGCCATGGCCGCGCAGGCGATGAAGCCTTCCGTCTGAAGCATCGTCATCCCGGACAGCGCAGCCAATCCGGGATCGTTTTACCAGTCCAGCACTGTCATCCCAGGGCCGCACAGCGGAGCCCGGGATCCATAACCGCCGACGATGCAGAACGAGGCGCGACGTCGTTCGCATTTTCCTGAGACGCCATGGTTATGGATCCCCGCCTGCGCGGGGATGACAGTGTGGAGGTTCCGGCGCTCCATCCTGCACACGATCCCGGATCTTCGCTGCGCTTCGTCCGGGATGACGCCTTACGGGTTCAGCCGATCATCGAAACCGTCTTATCCTCGGCGAGCATCCGCTTTGCCTCGACCGAGTCCCGATCCATCTGGGCGATCAGCGCCTCGACGCCGTCGAACCGCTCCTCGCCGCGGATCCAGCCGATGAACTCCACGTCCAGAATTTGCCCATAGAGATCGCCGGCGAAGTCGAAGAGATGCACTTCGAGCAGAGGTGCTCCGTTGTCGAAGGTCGGGCGGCGGCCGAAGCTGGCCACGCCATCGACGAGCTTTCCACCAACCGAGGCCCGCACCGCATAGATGCCGTGCCGCAGGCGGCAATCGTCGGGAAGCCGCATATTAGCCGTCGGATAGCCGAGGACGCGCCCGCGCTTGTCGCCATGGCGCACCTCGGAACGGACGAACCAGCGATAGCCGAGAAGCCGGTTGGCCGTGGCGATATCGCCTGCCTCGAGAGCCGCCCTGATGGCGCTGGAGGAGACCGGCTCCGTGCCCTCGACAATGGCAGGCGCCACAAGGCAATCGAGCCCCCGCTCCCGGCAAAGCGCCATCATGCGCTCCGGATTGCCCTCGCGGCCGTGGCCGAAGTGGAAATCGTGACCGATCACGACGCCCGACAAATCCAGATCCTTCGCCAGCAGGTCCACGAAGCCCGCGGCCGTGAGCGCGGCGAGCGACCCGTCGAAGCGCCTCTGGAACACGCCCGCGAGGCCGAGGCGGGCGAAGATCGCGAACTTCACAGGCTCAGGCGTCAGGCGGAACAGCGGCTTGTTGGGCTGAAAAAAGGTGCGCGGATGCGGCTCGAAGGTCACGACCGCAGCTGGCCGCCCGGAGTCCAGAGCCATGGTCAGAAGATGCCGGTGCCCGCGATGCACGCCGTCGAAATTGCCGATGGCCGCCACCGCTCCCTTGAGGCTCTCGGGCACGGGCTCGCCATCGCGGCAGATCGCGAACGGGATGGGCATCAGGGGAGAACCTCGGAACTCATCTTAGACTGGTCGGTGCCGCGCGACCCTGTCGAAAACCGATCCATGGGTCAAGGGCACCACCGGCTGCGGTTCGTTTCACCAGGACAGCACTTCTGTGAAGGCGGTCGGCCGAACCGGCTGCCGGTCCACCCAATCCTGCACGTGATCCGAGACGAGATCGCCCTTGTGGAGGC
>JAJFBI010000680.1 GCA_020697385.1 Microvirga sp.
GCTTCTCGTTCCGCAATGAAGGCCCGCTCGACATGCGCATGGAGCAGTCGGGCCCGAGCGCGGCGGATCTCGTCAACGAATCCTCCGAGGCCGAACTCGCCGACATCTTCTATCATTACGGCGAGGAGCGGCGCGCCCGTGCGGTTGCGCGCGCGGTCATCGAAGCGCGGCGCCGTCAGCCCTTCGAGAGCACGCGGCAGCTCGCCGATCTCGTGGCTTCCCTGATTCGGCAGGAACCGAGCGGCATTCATCCGGCTACGCGGGTATTCCAGGGTCTTCGCATTGCCGTCAACGACGAACTCGGGGAGCTTGCTCGCGCTTTGCACGCGGCCGAGCGCATCCTCAAGCCTGGCGGACGTCTCGTGGTCGTCACGTTCCATTCGCTCGAAGACCGGATCGTGAAGCAGTTCTTCGCCTCCCGCACCGGGCGTGCGCCTACGGGCTCGCGCCACCTGCCGACGGCTGCGGCACCTGAGCCAACCTTCGATGCGATCACCCGCGGTCCCATTGCTCCGAGCGAGCAGGAGATGGCGCGCAATCCGCGGGCGCGTTCGGCGAAGCTGCGGGCGGGCGCGCGCACCGATACGCCGGCGCAGGAGCCGTTGAGCGCCATCACCATGCTGGCCGAACTGCCTCAGACAGCCGAGAAAAAGGGAGGGCGCCGGTGATCCGATTGCTCCATATCATCGCGATATCCGCCCTCATCGCATCGGCGGGCTACGCCTATTCGATCAAGTACGAGACCCTCTATTATGTGGAGCAGGTGGCGAAGCTGAAGTCGCAGGTCAGCCGTGAGCGCGAGGCCATCGCTGTGCTGCAGGCCGAATGGCAGTATCTAGACCGCCCGGACCGCCTGCAGGAGGCTGCCGACAAGCACCTCGATCTGCAGGCTCTGAAGATCCAGCAGCTTGCGCGCCTGTCCGATCTGCCGAACCGGCCGTCCCGCGAGGACGAGATCGGCCGCAAGCTCGAAGCCCTCGGGTTGCTTGAGCCGACCTCGACTCCGAAGGACAGAAGTTCGGACGCCCGCACTCCCACGACTCAAACTCCGAAACGGTGAGCCTCGTGTCGCAAGAGCCCCAAACCGAATGGCAGGGTCAGCCCACCCGTCAAAAGCGTGGCGTGCTCGGGCATGCCCGCGAGCTGTTTCGTCTGCGCCATGACAAGAGCACGTCGCGCGTCGGCCTCGCGGCCGTTTGCTTCGTGGGCCTATTCAGTCTGATCGGCGGGCGTCTCGTTCATCTCGCCGTGACCAGCGAGAACACGAGCGAGGTGCGCCGCGCGGCGTCCTCCGAAATTTCCGCCGCGCGCCCCGATATCGTCGATCGCAACGGCGAGATTCTGGCCACCGACGTGAAGATGGTGTCGGTGTTCGCCGAGCCCCGCAACATCGTCGACAAAGACGAGGCGGTCGAGCTCCTGACCGCCGTGCTGCCCGACCTCGACGCCACGGACCTGCGCAACAAGCTCGGCACGAAGAAAGGCTTCGTCTGGGTCAAGCGCGAGATCACGCCGCGCCAGCAGGCGGAGGTGCACCGGCTCGGCATTCCCGGCATCGGCTTTCTCCCTGAGAACAAGCGCGTCTATCCCAATGCTGAGGCCGCCGCCCACGTGCTTGGCTTTGCCAACGTGGACAACGTGGGCATCGCCGGCATTGAGAAATACATCGACAGCATGGGCCTTCAGGATCTGAACGGCGCCGGCTTCAACATCTCCGCCGCCGATCTCAAGCCCATTCAGCTCTCGCTCGATCTCCGCGTGCAGCACGCCCTTCGTGACGAGCTTGCCAAAGGCATGGCGAAGTTCAAAGCCAAGGCCACGGCGGGCGCGATCCTGGACGTGAACACCGGCGAGATCATCGCCCTCGTGTCGCTGCCCGATTACGATCCCAACAACCCGGTCGACGCGCTCGACAAGGACCGGATCAACCGCATCAATGTCGGCGTATTCGAGATGGGATCGACCTTCAAGGCGCTCACCGTCGCGATGGCACTCGATTCCGGCAAGTATAACATCAACTCCACCTTCGATGCGCGCTCCGGCCTGCGCTACGGCCGCTTCACCATCGGCGATTATCACCCGACGCGGCGCGTGCTCACCGCGCCTGAAGTGTTCGTTCACTCGTCCAATATCGGTACTGCCCGCATGGCACTCGGCATCGGCGTCGAGGGGCACAAGGCCTTCCTGCGCAAGATGGGCCAGCTGACCCGCCTTGAGACCGAGCTGCCGGAGAGTGCCTTGCCGATCGTCCCGCCGCGCTGGGGCGAGCTCAACACCATGACCATCGCGTTCGGTCATGGCCTTGCGGTCGCGCCGCTCCAGGCGCTCTCCGCCGTGGGGGCCCTTATGAACGGCGGCGTCATGATCAAGCCGACTTTCCTGAAGCGCACGCAGGAAGAGGCGCGCCAGAACGCCCTTCAGGTGCTCAAGCCCGAGACCAGCGAGGCGATGCGCTATGTGATGCGCCTCAATGCTTCGACGCCTGAAGGCTCTGCCGGAAATGCCTCGATTGCCGGCTTCTTCGTCGGCGGCAAGACCGGCACCGCCGAGAAGGTGATCAACGGCCGCTATGCCAAGAACAAGAACTTCACCACCTTCACGGCGGTGGTGCCCTCCGACAAGCCGAAATACGTGTTCCTGACCATCATGGACGAGCCTCAGGCCATTGAAGGCACCCATGGCTTCTCGACGGCAGGCTGGAATGCGGC
>JAJFBI010000681.1 GCA_020697385.1 Microvirga sp.
GGAGACGGCAGCCTTCTCGGACGTCCCTGCGCAAGCTCGAGAGAGCGTCCCGGCGACCAAGGTGGCTACCCGTGATTTCAAATAGCGACGTCTCCGTCCCGCCTAGCGCCGCCAGTTGACGACCGTGACCCCAAGCAAGGCCAAGACTGTTGATTTCCACCTGGAGCTGACCCGGGTAGGCGCATAATTTCCACTGAGAATTGACCCATGTGAACCTTCCCCAAAGCGGAGCGCGGCGGGGAGTACCGGAGTGATCCACATGGGCCTTTTGAACATCATCCGACGCATGGCGTTACGGGAGAAGCTGCCGATCCGGGAGATCGCACGGCGGACCGGCCTGTCTCGCAACACCATCAAGAAGTATCTGAACGCTGGCACGATCGAGCCGAGGTTCGCGACGCCTGAGCGGCCGAGCAAGCTCGATCCGTTTGCCGAGAGGCTGGCGGCGTGGCTGAAGACGCAAGCCGGCAAGTCACGCAAGCAGCGCCGGACGCTGAAGCAGTTCCATGCCGACCTTGTGGCGCTCGGCTTCACCGGCTCCTACGGCCGGGTCGCCGCCTTTGCCCGGGAATGGCGGGTGGATCGGCAGCGCGAGCAGCAGACGACGGGCCGCGGCACCTTCGTCCCTCTGGCCTTTCGCCCGGGCGAGGCGTTCCAGTTCGACTGGAGCGAGGACCACGCCGTCCTGGGTGGGGAGCGCGCGAAGCTTCAGGTCGCCCATATCAAGCTGGCACACAGCCGGGCCTTCCTGCTCCGGGCCTATCCGTTGCAGACCCACGAGATGCTGTTCGACGCTCATTGGCACGGGTTCCGCGTCTTCGGTGGCGTGCCGGGGCGCGGCATCTATGACAACATGAAGACGGCGGTTGACCGCGTCGGCCGCGGCAAGGAACGGCAGGTCAACATCCGCTTCCTGGCCATGACGAACCACTATGTCTTCGAGCCGGAGTTCTGCAATCCTGCGTCAGGGTGGGAGAAGGGGCAGGTCGAGAAGAACGTCCAGGATGCCCGTCCTCGCCTGTGGCAGCCGACGCCGAGCTTTCCTGACCTGGCGGCGCTGAACGCCTGGCTGGAACAGCGCTGCCTGGAGCTGTGGCGCGAGATCCCGCACGGGGTTCTGCCCGGAACCGTCGCCGACGCCTGGATTGAAGAGCAGGCCGCCTTGATGCCGCTGCCGCCTGCCTTCGACGGCTTTGTTGAGCGGAGCAAGCGTGTCTCGCCCACCTGCCTGATCAGCTTCGAACGCAATCGCTACAGCGTGCCGGCGTCCTTCGCCAACCGGCCCGTCAGCCTGAGGGTCTACCCGGATCGGTTGGTGGTTGCCGCCGAGGGACAGATCCTGTGCGAACACGAGCGGGTGATCCAGCGGTCCCATCACCTGCCGCCACGCACGATCTATGACTGGCGGCATTATCTGGCCGTCATCCAGCGCAAGCCCGGGGCCCTCAGGAATGGTGCGCCCTTCGCGGAACTGCCCCTGGCCTTTAGGCAGTTGCAGGACCAGATGCTGCGACGTCCCGGCGGCGATCGCGAGATGGTCGATATCCTGGCGCTGGTCCTGCATCACGATGAACAGGCCGTGCTGGTTGCTGTGGAAATGGCTCTGGCCGAGGGCGTCGCGACCAAGACCCATGTGCTGAATCTGCTGCACAGGCTGATCGACGGCAAGACGAGCGGCGGTCCCGGCATCGACACCCCGCAGGCGCTGATCCTGCGCCGCGAGCCGACGGCCGATGTCGAACGCTATGACAGCCTGCGGGCCCAGATCGCGGGAGGCCGCCATGCGTCATGATCCTGCCAGTGCGGCCACCGTCATCATGCTGCGCAGCCTGAAGATGCACGGCATGGCCCAAGCCGTTACCGATCTGATCGAACAGGGGGCGCCGGCCTTTGAAGCGGCCGTGCCGATCCTGTCCCAGCTGCTGAAAGCCGAACTGGCCGAACGCGAAGTGCGCTCCATCGCCTATCACATGAAGGCCGCCCGCTTCCCCGCGTACAAGGACCTTTCCGGCTTCGACTTCGCATCCAGCGAGATCAACGAGGCCACGGTGCGGCAACTGCATCGCGGGGACTTCATGGATGGTGCTCAGAACGTCGTGCTGATCGGCGGCCCCGGCACCGGTAAGACCCATGTGGCGACCGCTCTCGGCATCCAGGCGATCGAGCATCACCGGCGAAAGGTCCGCTTCTTCTCCACCATCGAACTCGTCAATGCCCTTGAGCAGGAAAAAACCAAGGGTAAAGCGGGCCAGATCGCGGAGGGCCTGACCCGGCTCGATCTCGTGATCCTGGACGAACTGGGCTACTTGCCGTTCAGCGCATCGGGTGGTGCACTGCTCTTCCATCTCTTGAGCAAGCTCTACGAGCGCACCAGCGTCGTCATCACCACCAACCTCGGCTTCAGCGAATGGGCAACGGTCTTCGGTGATGCCAAGATGACGACCGCTTTGCTCGACCGCCTGACCCATCGCTGCCACATCCTTGAGACCGGAAACGACAGCTTCCGGTTCAAGGCAAGCTCAGACCAAGCAGCCCGGAAAATGAAGGAGGCCAGCCGTGCATTGACCCAAGCCTGACCCGCGAAACATAATCTGACGGTGGGTCAGTTCTCGATGGAAAACCCGGGTCAGATCCGCGTGGAAATCAACAGACTGGGCTTCAAGAGCTTCACATCCGCCTCGCAGACGCTGTCTGGTTATGAGGCG
>JAJFBI010000682.1 GCA_020697385.1 Microvirga sp.
GGCCGCTGCGGCTGCAGGCGCGGGCCGTCGGAGGCGATGAAGACATCCGCTCGCAATGCTTCTTTTTCTCTTTGACAAAAAGCTTTCAGGCCCGGCGAGCCCACCTCCTCGCCGGTCTCGATCAGCACCTTGAGGTTGAAGCCCAGCCGCCCGCGCGTCTTCAGGACGGTCTCCACTGCGGCGAGGTTGATGGTGTGCTGGCCCTTGTTGTCGGCAGTTCCCCGGCCGAAGATTTTTTCTCCCTGGACCTCCACCTTCCACGGGCTCAATCCGGCCTTCCACTGCTCCTCCTGGCCGCGGATCACGTCGCCGTGGCCGTAGGTGAGCACGGTGGGCAGCGCCGCGTCCTCGATGCGCTCGGCGACGAGGAAAGGACCGTGCTTGCCGGTGGGATTGGGCAGGATGCGGCAGGAGAAGCTCATCCGCTCGAGGCTCTCGGCCATCTCGTTCTCGAGATAGTCGTCGAGCGCGGCCGCGCGAGCCGGGTTCTGGCTTTCCGTGGGGATGGCGACGCGCCGCCCGAGGTCGGCGAGGAAGCGCCCCTCGTCGAAGTAGCGCTCGACCGCGGCGATGGCCTTATCGCGACCCATTGTCGTGAAGTCTACTTCGACAGGGCGAGCGCCGGCGGAAGTGAGGGTCCGTTAACGGTGCGCGGGGAGCGTGAAGCACACCTTGCTGCCTGCGCCGGGCTGGCTCTCCGCCCAGATCCGTCCCCCATGGGCTTCGACGATGCATCGGGATATGTACAGGCCCAGACCCAGGCCCCGGCGATCATCCCTGCCGACTTGCGCGAATCGCTCGAAGATGCGCCCGAGCGCATCGTCGGGTATGCCGCAACCGGTATCCCGCACGCACAGACGGACGTTGCCGGCCTCCCGTTCGCCGCGAACCGTGATTTTCCCGCCTCGAGGCGTGAATTTCAGCGAGTTCGAGATGAGATTCGCGAGCACCTGAAGGATCCGCTGATGGTCGAACGCCGCGAGAAGCGGCGCGGCATCGATCTGGGCCTCCAGGGACACCCCTTTTGCCGAGGCCGTTGCTCGAAACGAATCCGCCGCTTCGGCGATCACAATGGCCAGATCCCGCGTTGCCGGTGTGACGGCGAGCTTACCGGCGTCTATGCTGGCGACATCGACCAGGTCGCCGATCAGCCGGTTCATGCGGGCGGCGTACCGCTCGATGCGCTTGGTCTCCGCGACAATGCGGGTGCCGTCCTCGTTCCGAGGCGCTCTCTTCGAGAGCAGTGCCGCACTCATGACGACGCCGCCGATCAGGTCGCGCAAGTCGTGCGCGACAATCGCGAGGAAATCATCCCGGTTCGCCAGCGCGTCGTCGGAACGAGTCCGCTCCGTCAGCAGGTAGCGGTCGGTTGATTCCCGCTCGAGCGGAAGAAATCGAATCAGCGTGCGGGCGTATTCCTCGCGTTCCAGGCGCAGGGTCTCGTCGGCGCCGTCGCGCTCGTCGCGGAGAGCTTCGTCTGCGAGGGCCCTTTCTGCGATGATCGCAGCTTTCGGCTGCACGCCGCGCGCATCCGGATCGAGTGTCTCATCCGCCTTCTCGCGGGCGGCCTCGAGCACGGTATCGGCGTTTTCGCGTGCCAGGCTGAGAACCTCATCGGCATTGTCGCGCGCGCGGTCGACCACTGCATCGGCGTGCTTTGCGGCGTCTCGCTGCTTTGCCGCCACCGCCTGGTCGGTCTTCTCACGTTCCGTGCGCAAGCTTTCGTTGGTTCTCTCACGTTCCGGAGAAAGGTCGTTGCCGCGGAGGGCCCCATAGCTGCTGCGCGCAAGCTCGCCCAGCGCCTGTTTCGTCGTGCCGGAAACTCTCTTCCAGTTCTCCTGAACTCTGTCCCACCTCATGGTGTGGTGCGCCCTTGTGTTTGATCTTTGATCGGAAGCCATCCGCGCCCGCCGGCGCCTGCTTCCAGTTGCCAGGCGCTTTGACAGGTGCCGCAACGGTAGTGGGTGGGAGCCTTGGCCGTCTGCTCAAGGTATTGGTGTGGCTCGGTCCGCCATCCCGCTCCCGCAAGGCCGATGCAATCCCGGCACATGCCGTTCACAGGGGCCTGGTCATGGATGACGCCCGTGCGCCGAAGAGTCGCACGCGCGATCTTCGACTGGCGATGCATGAATCGCAGGCTGGCACAGGCACTTTCGGGTTTCCTAAGCGGGGAGGAGCGGGAAGAAATGCCCGCCAATGAGGCTGGCAGTATGCGCCGAACATCGCCCTTGCGCGTCCGTAGAGCAGGTTTATTCTCTGCGTCGTCGCGAATCCGCCTACACGCAAGGGAATGCCCTTAACCGACTTTTCGTCGCCGCACCGACTCGAACAAGCACACACCCGCGGACACCGAGACGTTCAGGCTCGCGACGTCGCCGGCCATCGGGATGCGCACGAGAAGGTCGCAGCTCTCGCGCGTCAGGCGGCGCATGCCCTCGCCTTCGGCGCCGAGCACCCACGCGATCGATTCCGGAAGGTTGGCCTGGTAGAGCGTCTGCTCGGCGCGCTCGTCGGCGCCGACGATCCAGATGTTCCTTTCCTTGAGATCGGAAAGGGCGCGGGCGAGGTTCGTGACCATGACGTAAGGCGTGGATTCCGCCGCCCCGCTCGCCACCTTCGACACCGCCGGGGTGATTCCCGCGGAGCGATCTTTTGGTGAGACCACAGCGTGCGCGCCGGCGGCGTTCGCCACGCGCAGGCAGGCG
>JAJFBI010000683.1 GCA_020697385.1 Microvirga sp.
TGCCTGGTGCGAAGAGCACCGTGGTGAACTCGCTGCCGCGAAGGGGCCAGACTCCCAAAGCTCCTGCACCCAGAACCAAAAGGGTTGCCAATGTGCGGGCCGGGGCGGACGAGCGGACCGTTCCGGATCCATCGTCTCTCGGCCCGCTCATGATCCATCCGAGGATCACCGGCACGAGACCGAAAAGAGCCAGCCAAAGAAGGTCCCAGAACAGCGGATTGCTACTGTCCATCCGGATGCGGTGGATTCCAAGCAGCCAATGGGACATGAGAGCATCGACAACGTGCCAGGCCCCGAAGCCGATCAGGATTCCCGCAAACAACAGGCGGCCCGACATGCCGCCGGGCCTGTTACGCGAGGCCCAAAGCATCCAGAGTCCCGTGGCGGCTATCACGTACATCAGAGCGTGGAAGTATCCATCTGCCGCCACCTGGAATCGGATATCCTCACTGTCGATGGAGCTGAGCAAATGATGCCACTGGAGAATCTGATGGAGCAGAATGCCATCGAAGAACCCGCCGAGGGCAAAGCCAAGCACGTAGCCAGACCGTGAGTGATAGCGTCGGGATGCGGTGGTGGCCACGATGCGCCCTCGGTTCGGGAGGAGTTCAATCCTCTCAACCATCGGTGCCGATCTGAAGTTTCAAAACTTAATTCGCGTTAATGAATATCGTGCTTGTGTCGGGTTCCTGACAGACGGATGGCGGCCTGCTCAGGTACGATTCGGATCAACAATACAACGAACATTTTGCAGGGGGCACAACCATGGCCATCCGAACACCCGTCGCCTTCGTTAGCACGAGGGACGAAGGCTGCTTCTCGGACCATGAGGTGCTAAATGAAGAGCAGGAAGAGAAAGCCTTTTGCCGCCGACACACGCCGCTCAGCCAAGCTTGAGCGGGAGCTTAAAATCGTCGAGGCGCAGATTGCCCTTCTGGAGAAGGACACCACCCTGAAGCTCGCCGTGCAGGACCATTTCGTGCTGTGGAGGCGTCCAAACCTGTTTGCACCCTGGCCGCTTGGCGTCCAGCACTAGCGATTGAGGCCGGAGCGGCACTTTCACCTGTATCGGTAAAGACGATTGAGAGCTGCCGTCCAACGTTGAGGCCAGAAGGCCACGACAGCGACGATCAGCGCGATCAGGACGAGGGTCATCATCACCTGAGCCACCCCGAAAATCGGCGCATCCTTGGCGACGAACCAGCTCGTCATGAAACCGGCGGCAATCATCAAGAGCCGAACGATCCAGCTCAGCATTGGAACCTCCGTGCCTGTCGCGAGTGTCCTGCCCAATATGACGGAGCATTCCGGTATTTCCTTGATGCCGATCAATAGGGACTTGAACCATGTTCGTGACGCCGGTCAGGTCCAGTAGAGAATCCGAGCGGTCGGAAGATAGTCTCGGATTGCGCCCTCGAAGAAGCCGCGCATCTCCTTCATGATGTCGGAGGTGTACACGTACTTGATCGAGTTGAACTTGGTCGTCTTGCGGGCTCGCGTCGGCTCGTCCATGTCGAGGTCCGAGCCGGGATACCACCCGTTCAGGACTGTCTTGGAGCCAGGGGTGAACCGGTGGGTGATGAGTTCCACCGTAAGGTCGAGATCGGACACGTCCCGCGTAGCGGCAGCGGCATCCTCGAGCAGAGCAGCGTAGGCAACGCGCCAATTGTCGATGGGCATGATCGGCGCAATCGTCAGGCCTATTCTATAGCCGGCCAGGGCGGCCAATCGCATGGCGTTCAGCCGCGCCGCAACCGATGCGGTGCCGCCCTCGAAGCGAGCCGCCGGCTTGGCATTGACGGAAAAGCGGATCCGGGTGTGCCGCTCATGTGCGATGCCGAGCAGAGGCGGGATCGCGTCGTATTTGGTGGTGAAGCGGAGTTGCACGGGAGCCTGCCAGGACCCGAAATGCGCGATCGTCTCGGCAAGAGATCCAGTGAGGTGCTCAATTCCTAAGGGATCGGTGTAGCAGGACGCCTCGAACGTGGTGCCCTCATGCGTGCGATCGACTGACCGGGAGGTCACAGCGCCCTTGCCGGCGTAATCCGCCAGGCTGCCGAGGATCTCGGAAAGATTGGCGTAGACCCTCGTCACCGGAGGGCCGGAGAGCGAGCCTGCGAGGTAGCAATACTGGCAATGAGCTGGGCAGCCTTCCGCAAGATCGACCCGCCAGTCGGCGCTCGGCGGGATCGGCTGCAAGCGAAGCTTGCTGGGAGGCGCTACGACAACGGCCAGCGTCGTCTTGGCGTTCACGTAGCTCTGTCGCTCGTTGTCGCCACCGAGACCTATGAGGCGGTTGCTTTTCAGCTCGACGATCTCGGATCCAAGCGTCGCCGCGCGCTCCACGATGGCGCGGCCATGGTCCCACTCCAGGGCAGCCGGCGTCACGAGCACACGCTTGGGCCGCCAAAGCTTGGGCGCAGCCTCCCTTCTCTCATCCAAGGCCAGTCCGGCGTTCAATACGAGATCTCCTTCAGCGGAGGAACGTCGACCAGGAACGGGAGATCCTTGATGGGCAATCTGCCACAGCTACCAGTTTAGACCGACGCAAACCTCAGAATGGGATGCGCTTGCCATCCCAGGCGAAGAACCCTCCGCTGTCAGCAGCCGAGAGAGCGTCCAGGACAGCGAGCAGTCGCTCCGCTGAATAGGCAGGGGCGAAAAGCTTCCCGGTGTCGACCCCACCCTGAAAGGGCTGGCTTCGCCAGGGTCCGCACGATCTGGTTGAGGGCGGCTTTCGAGGCGCGGTAGCTGTACCAACCGCCGAGCCGATTGTCTTCGATGCTGCCGACCCGTGCTGATATCACGGCGAAGATGCTCTTCCCACTCCTCGGCAAGAGAGGGAGCATATGCTTGGCGACGAGTGCGGGGCCGATGGCATTGACGTGAAAGCTCTTGGCCAGGACGTTGGCATCGAGGCTGCGATAGGTTTTCTCGGGGTGATGATCCGCGGCATGGAGCAATCCCGTCGCCACAAGAACGAAACGCAGGGGCGCACTGTCACGGAGCCCCTCGGCCGCTGCGGCGATGCTGGGCTCGTGCTCAATGTCGATGACACCGGTTCGTCCGCCTTGGTCTCCGCTGCCGAGGCCGCCTCGCGACAGGGCATGGACAGCCTCGAAACCCTCACCGGCCAGTAGTTCGGTGACAGCCCTTCCGATTCCTCCCGAGGCGCCAATGACTGCGGCTCGCGAAGGCCGCTCAAGACTGTCCAGAAGTTTCAATGAGGTCATAGGAAGCCCGACAGGATTGACGCTTGATTATGCGCGGCCTTTCGCGTTCGGCAAAAGACCTTTCCCATCCTGGTTCGACCTAGCTCCAGAATATATGAGCGCTACAGCCGGATCAGAACCGCTGTGCGGAGAACGGGCTCTCATCGATCGGGCCAGGTCGTCCCTCGATCATGCCTGTCAACATCTGCGCCGTGACCGCAGCCTGGTTGAGGCCATAATGCCCATGACCAAAGGCATAGATCACGCGCCTGTCCCGTCCGGCGGGTCCGATGACCGGCAGGGAATCGGGGATGGACGGCCGGAAGCCCATCCATCGCCTTGTGGCAGGCTCTGATTGAAGATGAGGCAGGAAGCGCGTCAGGCGCTGTACCATGGCGTTAGTCCGGCTGTGGTTCGGCGCAGCCTCAAGTCCGGCGAACTCGACCGCGCCACCGACGCGGTCGCC